>JAFQHT010000101.1 GCA_017397825.1 Bacillota bacterium
AAAGAGAGTTGCAGAAGCTGCAGCAGTTGAACTCGGCAAGAAGCTTGGCCTTGTTGACCCAGAAGTTATTTCTGCAGAAATCATGCAGGATGCTGAAGGTACAAGAATCGAACTCAAGGGCAGAGTTGACTTCGATATCGACCTTACAACTCTTGAAATTCCACCTGAACCACACTACCTCACAGACAAAGAACTCTATGAAGAATTCGAAGGTCGTGAACACATGAAGGTTGTTTGCGGTACAGTTGGTGAAGACGAACACTCCGTAGGTATGAGAGAAATCATCAACATCAAGCACGGTGGTATCGAAAAGTGGGGTATCGAATGCGTATACCTTGGAACTTCCGTACCAGTTGAAAAGATGGTTGACGCTTGTATCGAAGAAAACGCTCAGGCTATCCTTGCTTCCACAATCATTTCTCACGACAACGTTCACTACAAGAACATGAAGAGAATCCACGATCTGGCAGTAGAAAAGGGTATCAGAGATGACATCATTATCTGCGCTGGTGGTACTCAGGTAATTCCTGAAGAAGCAGTTAAGACAGGTATCGACATGGGCTTCGGCAGAAACTCCCACGGTATCGACGTAGCTACATTCTTAGCTGAAGAAAGACAGAGAAGAAGAGGCGAAAAGTAGCGAACCCTGATTATATTCGGCTTCGCCGAAGCGCCGTTGGCGTAAGGAAGGTTCGATATAATTCCCTCGATATTGCTCGGGAATTATAACCGATTCAGCCTTGCTGAATCTGAATCGAAACACTTAAAGGGGCTGGGCCTTGGCCCGGTCCCTTTTTTAATCATTAAAAAAGAGGTATGACACATTGACTAAAGAGCAATGGGAACAGGGCATGAAAGATGCCTGCACAGAGTATCTTGAAAGATTTGACGGAAGATACAATGACGTTATTAAGGGCAGTTTTTATGAAGTAAGTTATGAAGAACAGACCCTGTCAATTATTTTTGACACCATGGAATGGGAAATCAACGAAAGAGGAACTATCCACGGTGGTGCAATAACAGGCATGTACGATGCGGCAATGGGCGTTGCGGCTAACTGCCTGGCAGGTCCGCCGGCAGCAACTACATGCGATATTTCAATTACTTTTATAAGAGGACTGGAATTTGGCCAGCATCCGATTGTAAAAACTTATGTTGTAAAAAACGGACGCAAACTGATCAGACTGAGAGCAGAAATGATTTGTCAGGAAACCGGAAATCTGCTTTCTACAGCATCAGGAACTTGGATGCCGTTAGGATAGATTAAAATGGAGGTACGAAGATGAAAGTAGATGTTTTGGTAGCTGAAATCGGCTCAACCACAACGGTTGTAAATGCTTTCAAGGATCTGGATACTGAAAATCCGGTATTCTGGGCGCAGGGACAGGCACCAACATCGGTTCTTGACGGAGACGTGAGAATCGGGCTTCAGGGTGCCATCGACGACCTTTGTAAAAAAATGAATATAGACAAGCTTGAATATGATGAAATGCTGGCAACATCATCAGCCGCAGGCGGTCTTAAGATGACTGTTCACGGTCTGGTATATGATATGACTGCCAAGGCTGCCAAGGAAGCGGCCCTCGGAGCAGGCGGCATTATCCATGATATCACCGTGGGCAAGCTGAGAAGAACCGATATGGCAAGAATCAAGGAAATCAATCCGAATCTGATTCTTATTGCCGGCGGCGTTGATTATGGTGAAAGAGACACTGCAATCTATAACGCAGAAATGATCAGAACTCTTGGCCTGAAAACCCCTGTGGTATATGCAGGAAACATTGAAAACCAGGACGAAATGAAGCTTATCTTTGATGAAGAAAGCGGCCAGTACCTTTACCTGGTGGACAATGTTTATCCTAAAATCGATACACTTAATGTAGAACCTTGCCGTAAAGTTATTCAGGATGCTTTTGAAGACCACATTACTCATGCACCGGGCATGGAACATGTGCGCGATATGGTAAATGGTCCGATTATTCCTACGCCGGGTGCAGTTATGGAATGTACCAAACTTCTTTATGACTGTATCGGTGATGTAATGACCATCGACGTCGGCGGCGCAACAACCGACGTGCACGCAGTAACAGAGGACTCCGACGCAGTTGCAAGAGTTCTTACAGCACCTGAACCTAAAGCAAAGAGAACTGTAGAAGGTGACCTGGGTGTTTATGTAAACAGAATGAAGGTTATCGAATCCATCGGTGAAGAAAAGCTTCGTGAAGAATGCGAAACAACTCTCAACATCGACCTTGATAAAACGCTTGAAACTTACGTTGCAATTCCTAAAACAGAAGACGAATTCAAGCTGGTTGAACGCCTGACCAAGGAAGCGGTGCTTCGTGCCGTTGAAAGACATGCAGGCCAGATCAGATACGTATATGGTCCGTCCGGCCGCCAGACTGTGGCAGAAGGTAAAGACCTTACTCAGGTAAAATATATCGTAGGAACCGGTGGTGCACTGACAAGACTCCCACACAGAGTTGAAATCATGAGCCAGATTCCTAAGGACAATCTGACAGGAATGAAGCTTTATCCTGGCGATGCAGTGAAGATTCTTGTAGATAATGATTACATCATGGCATCACTGGGAGTGCTTTCCAAAACGCACAGAGAAGGCGCAATAAGGCTTCTTGGAAAGAGCCTTGGAATGGAACTTTCTGAAAGAGAAGTGGTTTCCAACACTTCAAGGTTCATTGAAGAACTTCAGAGAGTGAATAATGCCAAAGTAGCCAAGGAAGAAGAACGTGCCCGTCACATCAAAGAAATGGAAGACATGGGCTACGACATGACCGACTACAAAGAAGCGCTTGCAGAAAAAATCGGCGGTGCAACTGCAGAAGAAGTTGCAGCTGCAAAGGCAGAAGCTCTTAAGGAAACAGAACCGGTTATTGAAGAAAGACCATCATCCGCAGATGATTATGATTCCAAAGCACACGTAATGCGTGGCTGCGGAGAAGTTGACGGCAGACCTAACTGCGACCGCAACTGCAGAACTTGTTACCGCAAGCACTGCAAGTGGCGTCAGGTTTAAAAGATATATCAGCTGTAAATATTAAGGAGGAAAATTATGTACCCAAGACTCGTTGTTGATTTAAATAAGTTAAAAGGAAATCTTGATGCAGTGGCAAAGATTACTAAAGAAGAAGGAAACTGCTCACTGATGATCGTTACCAAAGGCCTTTGTGCTGACCCTGAAATGGCAGCAATGGTTGCAAGTCACCCTGCAGTAGATTTTATGGCAGACTCCAGAGTACAGAATATCAAGACTTACGCAGAAATCGCAAGACAGAACGGCAAAAAGACAGTTCTTTTAAGAATTCCAATGCACGCAGAAGTTGCTGACGTAGTAAAGTACGTTGACCTGAGCTTCAACTCCGAACTTTCCACAATCAGACTTCTCAACGAAGAAGCAGGCAAGCTGGGAATCAAGCACAACATTCTGCTTATGATCGACCTTGGCGACCTTCGTGAAGGTATCTTCTTCCAGAACGAAGACCTGATCTTTGCAGCAGTAGAAGAAATCCTCGGCCTTGAAAACATCAACCTTTACGGTGTAGGCGTAAACCTTACATGCTACGGCGCAATCATTCCTAAGAATGACAACCTTTCTCAGCTTGTGGGCGTTGCACGTAAGATCGAAGAAAAGTTCGGTATCAAGCTCGAAATGGTTTCCGGCGGCAACTCCAGCTCTATCTACCTCATCGGTAAGGGCGAGCTTCCTGAAGGAGTTAATAACCTCCGTCTCGGAGAATCTTTCCTCCTTGGTAACGACACTGCATACGGAGAAAAATTACCTGGTACAGTAAGCGATACTCTTATCCTTGAAGCTCAGATTGTAGAACTCAAGGAAAAACCATCTCTTCCAATCGGTGAAGTAGGGGTTGACGCATTCGGTCAGAAGCCTTATTATGAAGACAGAGGTATTATCAAGAGAGCAATTATCGCAATCGGCAAACAGGATACAGACATTGACAGCATGGAACCTCTTGATGAAAAAATCGATATTTTAGGCGGAAGCTCCGACCACATTATCCTTGATGTGACAAAATCCGACAAAGAATACCAGGTTGGCGATGTTGTTCAGTTCGTACTTGGTTATGGCGGAATGCTCAAGACTGCAACAAGTGCATATGTGGAAAAAGCTTACGTCAGATAATGACGAGGTGAAATTATGTTTTTAAAGAAAAAGTATGACAAAGCAGGCCCCCTGGTTGCAAAGGAACTGGAAAAACGCGGTTTTGATGCGTACTACGTTTCCACTAAAGAAGAAGCAAAGGACAAAGTCCTTTCCATGATTCCTGAAGGTTCTTCAGTTGCATGGGGCGGAAGCATGACTCTCAACGAAACAGGTATCAAGGATGCTATCAAGGCAGGCAACTACACAGTAATCGACCGTGAAACAGCACAGCCTTTCACAGATGAATGGATGGCAATTATGCGTCAGGCGCTTACATCTGACTTCTTCCTCATGAGTTCCAACGCGATTACTGAAGATGGTCAGCTGGTTAACATTGACGGACTTGGAAACAGAGTGGCAGCACTTTGCTTCGGACCTAAGGAAGTTATCGTTGTTTCAGGCATGAACAAAGTTGTGTGCAGCCTGGACGATGCATGGGAAAGAGCAAGAAACTTTGCGTCACCACTTAATTCACAGAGATATGAGAATCTTGCAAATCCTTGCGTAGTTACTGGTATGTGTTCCGACTGCAAGAGCCAGCAGTCAATCTGCTCACAGTTTGTGGTAACAAGACTTGTTAAGAACAAGAGAGTAAAAGTAGTCCTTGTTGGCGAAGATCTTGGATTCTAAATTCTGAAACTACACATCATAAAAAATAACGCCGGATGCATGTGCTTCCGGCATTTTGTCATGCTTTGGACCTTTTTATCTTTCGACTCTTTCAAAGTCTGATGCAGGGTGTTTGCAGAGTGGGCAGATAAAGTCTTCAGGGATAGGGTCTCCTTCATAAACATATCCGCAGATTTTGCATACCCATACAACCTTCTTTTCTTCGGAAGCAGGTGCTGCCGCAGGCTTAGGTTTGATGTTTGCAAAGTAGTAAGCGTAGGTTGCTGAAGGATCTTCTGCGAGAACTTCTGCTTCTGTAACTTCTGCAATGAAAAGTGTGTGTGTGCCGTAATCAAGAGCGTCCACAACCTTTCCTGAAATAAAAGCGTTAGTGCCTTCAGTAACATAAAGCACACCATTTTCACCGCGTTTCACATTAGCTTCGTAACCAGCAAACTTGTCAGTATCTCTGCCTGACTGGAAACCGAAACGCTTGAAAATATCAAAAGTTGCCTTTTCGGACAGGATTGATACGCTGAAAACACCTGTCTTCAGAATCATGTCGTGAGTGTAGTTCGCCTTGTTTACAGCGATGCTGATACGGTTAGGATCAACAGTAATCTGTGCAGCAGTGTTGATGATGCAGCCGTTGTCTTTTTCTCCGTCTTTTGCAGTAAGTACGAAAAGACCGTAAGATAATTTCTGGAAAGTTAAATTATCAACCATTTTAAAACCTCCTGAATGTACCCTTTATAATATTATATTTATTCTACCTTTTCAAAATCTTCAGGGCCGTGTTTGCAGAGCGGACATACGAAATCATCAGGCAGAGTATCGCCTTCGTGAACATATCCGCAGATCTTGCAGACATAGCCAGTCTTCTTTTCTTCAATCTTTGGCTGTGGTTTTGGCTTGATGTGATCGAAGTAGTAAGCATATGTAACAGATGGTTCTTCACCGATAACAGTTGCTTCTGTAACTTCTGCCACGAAAAGTGTATGAGTGCCATAATCGTAGGACTCGATAACCTTGGCAGAAATAAAGGAGTTGGTTCCTTCTGTCACATATACCAGGCCGTTGGCGCTGCGTGCAATGTGCTCTTCATAACCGGCAAACTTATCTGTGTCCTTGCCGGACTGGAAACCGAAGCGCTTGAACATATCGAAAGGCGCATTCTGGGCAAGAACTGACACGTTGAAAAGACCGGTTGCCATAATTATATCGTGAGTGTAGTTTGCTTTGTTTACAGCTATGTTGATTCTCTTAGGAGTATCAGTGAGCTGAGCAGCAGTATTGATAATGCAGCCGTTGTCCTTTTCTCCGGATTTTGCGGTAAGTACGAAAAGACCGTAGGAAAGTTTCTGCATAGCAACCGGGTCGATTTCTGCAGCAGCCACAGCAGCCTCGTTAACCACAGGTTTTTCAAAACGAGGAACTGTGTTGTAAATTGCTTCAACCAGTGCGTCGATTTCAGCATCCTGTCCAGGCTTAAGGGAAGATTTCAGAGTAATCATGTCACCGACAAAAGTCATGTCCTTACATTCGGAAAGAATCTTTTTCATAAGGCCGCCGCTTGTAGGTGCCCATGAACCGTTTTCCACCAGCGCGACAGTTCTGTTCTGAATGTTGTGGGAAGCCAGGTCGTGAAGGAGCTCTTCCATTGATACGAAAATACCTGCGTTGTATGTAGTTGATGCAAAGAGCAGGTGGCTCCACTTGAAAGCCGCTGCTACAATCTCGGATGCAGGCGTTACGGAAACATCAAACATAACTGTCTTGATTCCTTTGTCGCGGAGTCTTGAAGAAATGATTTCAGCTGTGTTTTCAGTATTGCCGTAAACAGAAGCATAGGCAATCATAACACCGGTTTCTTCAGGCGTGTATGTACTCCATTTTACATATTTGTCAATATAGTCTTCGTAGTGGCTTCTCCATACGAAACCGTGAAGAGGGCAGATCATCTTGATGCCAAGCGGATGTACTTTGTGAAGCAGCGACTGAACCTGCGGGCCGTATTTACCTACGATATTTGCGTAGTAACGGCGTGCCTCATCCATGTATTCATTGTCAAAGTCAACTTCATCAGCAAAGATTGCTCCGTTAAGTGCTCCGAATGTACCGAAAGCGTCAGCAGAGAAAAGGATGCCTCTTTCCAGGTCAAAAGTAACCATAACTTCAGGCCAGTGGACCATAGGTGCCATTATGAACTGAAGTGTGTGGTGACCTGTGTTCATTGTGGAGCCTTCTTTTACTATGTAAGCTCTGGAACGGATGTCCATGTGGAAGAACTGGTCAATCATTGCAGCGATTTTTTCGTTGCATACTATTTTTACGTCAGGGTATCTGAGCAGCAGTTCAACCAGAGTAGCAGAATGGTCAGGCTCCATGTGCTGGATTACCACAAAATCCAGATGGCGGCCGCCAAGTGCATGTTCGACATTTTCAAAGAAAACTTTACCTACAGCCTTGTCCACTGTATCGAAAAGCACAGTTGTGTCGTCAAGGAGCAGGTATGAGTTATAGGAAACACCCCTCGGTACGGAGTAAACACCCTCAAACATGGCCAGACGTCTGTCGTTGGCGCCTACCCAGATTAAATCATCAAGTATTTTTTTTGTGCAGTGCATAGTTTGCCTCCTGTTAACAAATTTAGTCCTGATTAAGTTTTTTGATAAACATATTATACTACTAATTTACACATTTTTGTGAAAATTTAATCAGATAAATAGAAAAAGTTATTGCAGAAATTTATTGTAGAAAAGGTGCATTTCGTGGCCTGAAAAGAACCTTTCATGCACTTTGTAAGCGAAACTGTGATTTTATGGTAATGTATTATATTATAGTGGATTAAGGAGGTACAGATTATGACTTATTCACATACAGGGAAACGCACTCTCCTGGTAGTGATTCTGGCGGTTTTATTAGTCCTGACATTTGCAGTTCTGACTATTGATACTGCAGATGCTGCTGAAGGAACAGCCGTTTCCAGCGAAGCAGATTTTAAAAAGATTTCAAAGGACCTGGGCGGGGACTACTACCTGACCGCAGACATCAAATTATCAGCCAATACTGTAATCAAAGGCACATTTACAGGAACACTGGACGGCAAAGGTTATTCTATCAACATGTACTCACCGACCAAGCTTCCGGGAAGCGAAGATTATTCTACTTACTGCTACGGACGCTTTATGAAAGCTGAAGGAGCTACATTCAAAAACATCAAACTTAAAGGTGCAACCACCAAGGTGTCAAAAAGCTGGGGAGATCCTGTTATAGGCGGCCTTGTTGGTGATGCGGCAGACTGTACTTTCCAGAAAATCAGCCTTACCGGAACTACCAAATTCACTCTCAACGGTGGTCTGGACTTCGGCGGCATCGCAGGTAAAGCTGAAAACTGCCTGTTCAAGAGCTGCACAACAAGCTCCAAGAGCCAGGTAATTGCAGAAACCACTGCTGAACGTTATGTCTGCATCGGCAGATTCGCAGGTCAGTCAGACCATAACACTTTTGAAAAATGTACTGCTGCCGGCACAGTTTCCATCAAAACTGCAGGACAGGTGCGTCACCAGGGCTTCGTTGATATCGGCGGCGGCACTGACACATATACAAACTGTACAAATAAGGCCAACATTACTGTAAGCGGCGGCTACTACATGCCGAAAGTTTCCGGTATCGGCCAGATTGGTATTTACGATAACTGCAAGAATACCGGTGACATTACAGCAAGTTTCAAAAATGCAAACAGCGGCACTGCGGTAGGCGGCATCATGGCATCCTACGAAGTTACTGAGCAGCTTGGCAAAGTAACCAATTCTTCCAACAGCGGCGATATTACCGTAACATTTTCAGGCCAATTTACGGCTGACCGCAACGGCAGTGATGACGCAGCGGTAGGCGGCATTGCATCATACGGTTCAGCAATCAACTGCAAGAACAGCGGCAAAATCAAAGTTTATATGAAAACCAGCAGCAACTACATGTCACAGTGCGTACCTAAAATAGGCGGAGTTATAGGCGCAGCAGGTATGGGATACTGGGAATTCATAGAAGGCAGCAATATTATCCAGGACTGCAGAAATACTGCATCTGTAACATATACTGACAACGGAACCGGTCCGGAACCTCAGGTGGGTGGCATCTGTGGATACACCGGCATCATCAGTGAAAGCTACAACACCGGCTCCATCACTGTAAACAAAGCAGAAGGCTTTAATGCGGGCGGTATCGCCGGCATAGCATACGGCGTAGAAAACTGCTACAATACCGGTAAGGTTACATGCAAGGGCATTGGTAATGGAAGTGGAATTGTTGGTACATATGAATACAGCGATGTATATCCGGGTTATCTGAGATGGAACTATAATACCGGAACCGTTACCTGTGAGTTTTATGAAGGTCCTGGTGCTATCGCAACTATGGGTTACTCCAAGTTCGGAGAAAACACGATTTACGACAATTACACAACCAAGGGCAAACCGTACAGCAGATATATTCCTGATGGAACCGGCGCCAAAGTAGATTCCATCAGTTTTGAAAACTGCCCTGGCATGTCTGAAGAAATCTGGAAAATGAACAAGGATAAGACAAGACTGATTTTTAAATAGGGTATTATTGAAACGCCGGAGGCAGAAGCTTCCGGTGTTTTTTGTGTCCACAGGAAGTTTAGTGCGTTAAAACAAAAAAATGTTGACAAAGTGCGACTACATATGTAAACTAAAATCAAAGAATATGACTACAAATGTGAACCAACACATATGGCACAGACCAGTGCAAAAGTAAAAACAAAAAGGGGGCGCCTGAAATGATAAATGAAAACATAACAATCAGCGATGCTGAATGGCTGATAATGAAAGCTTTGTGGCACGATGACAAGGCCACGGAAGAAGGCTTTTCTCTAAAGGAAATCAACGAAGCGGTAAGTGCTGAAGGCTGGGGCTACACCACCGTAAGAACCATGGTGGGCCGCCTTGTGGAAAAAGGCGCTTTGCGTGCAGATAAGAGTCACCGCGGGAGCTTTCTTTATTACCCGGCGGTTTCGGAGGAAAAATGTGCAAAGGCGGAGGTCAGAAGTCTTGTAGACAGGATTTTTGACGGATCGGCCCGGCTTATGGTGTCGTCACTGGTGGAGGACAAGAATCTGACAGAAGAGGAACAGCGGACTTTGCTTGCGATTATAGAAAAAATGGAGTAGAGACATGGCAGGGGATATTTTAAATTTATGTATAACGGTGACGGTCGCAGCGACGGGGATTCTGCTGGTCAAGAAGGTTTTTGACAGGAAAATCACACCGAGGGGACACATGCTCATGTGGCTTTTGCTGGCGGCGGTTATTGTAATCTGGCCGGTGCAGCAGTATATGCCGGCGTCCACGCTGGCAGTCAAGAACTACGTGCCCCAGGTTTCTGAGCAGAGCTGGGAAGAAGTGAATGCTCTGGAGCAAGAGGTTCACTACGGCCCTTCCGGAGATGACGGAGTTTACCAGGAAGTGCTCCGCAGTGAAGTTTCAATGACAGTTCCTGTGACCGGTAAGGTGGTTCTGACAGAGTATATGGCAACACCATCACGGATTCAGTTTAACCGCAGCCTGTGGTTTATCATCTGGGCGGCGGGCACTTTGATTACAGGACTTGTGTTTTACCTGCCACTGCGCAGAATGCGCCAGAAGGCCGCGTGCCTTGAAATCTGTCGTGACGAGGAAACACTCGCCATATTTAACGAACTGAAAGAAAAACTGAAAATAACAGCCGGCATCAGCCTCCGGACCGGTGCCAAAAGCACCATGCTCATGGCAGGCAGCAACCCGGTAATCTGCCTTGAGGACGGTTACACCGCTGATGAGCTGCGTCATGTGCTGGCTCACGAACTGACCCATTACAAGCACCGCGATCTTCTTAAAAACAAGGCGGCGGCTCTGGTTGTGTGCGTTTTCTGGTGGAATCCGGTGATGTGGCTGGCTTTCAGGAGATTCCGACATGACATGGAGGTTTACTGTGACTACGATGCGGCCCTGTTGACAGGTGACCGCAAAGGCTACGCCATGGTGCTGGTAAAGGCAGCAGCGGGCACCGGCAGGTTCGTACTTGGAACCACATCTCTGATTGGCGGTGAAAAGGAGGTTTCGTCAAGAGTGAAGTTCATGGCGGCCTTTAAAAAACCGCGGACCTGGGTCTGCGTTATTGCAGTGGTCGTGCTGGCGGCAGCAGGTCTGGCGCTGGTCATGAACCCGAAGAGCGGACAGAGGATTATGGAGGCGGAAACTTACAAAGAAGTTAATTTACATTATACAACGGACATAGGTGATGGATGGAAATCGACGCTTACCACCGAAGAAGCGGAAAGCTTATTTGATGCAGTCAATAACGCGAAAAAAGAGGAAACAACTTATTCTGACAGTGATGTACAGGACGTATTGTCAGAACCGTTTTTGAAGAGAATCTTGATGTATGGAAAGCAGGGAGGCACAACACAAATAACCTATGCCTACGACTGCGACAAGGCTGAGAATCCTGTACAGATATATCTCAACGGCAGATACTTCGTCAGCAGTGATAACCGTCTGATACGCAGCATAGATAAAATGTTTAAAAATGCTTTCCCTTATGCTGGTCAGCCTGAAAGCAGAGGGCATCAGGAGGCAGAAGCAGATCATCCGGAACTTTATCAGGATTTATTTAACGTACGTACGGAGTTGCCGCTGCAGCAGAGAATAATGCTGTTTGATGATGGTTTTGATGTGCCTGAAGTAAGCACTTTTGAAAATAAGTATTGCGATTCGGTACGTGGATATCTTATGCGGTGTGACAAAGAAAACTTTGCTGTTATGAATGAAAATGCCTCAGAGCTTTATTTTAAGGGCGAAGAAGTCAATATCGGGCAGTTTTATGAGGACTGCAGTCATGTGGCAAGTTTTGTGCTTAATGATGGCGAAGAGCATATTTTTGTAGGAACGCCTTTGGCTGATCCGGAGAAAACTCTGCTTTTTTACCTCAATGAGCGCAGAGGCTACGAAAGCACAAACCCGGAAATCGCATCGGAATTGAGAAGGCTTATGGAAAAAGCACGGCCTGTTACCGGTGAAAACTTTTCGCCGGAACCTGCAAGTGATTTCAGTTATGGCGGCTACGATGACATAAATGTTCAGTTCCACTGCTGGTATGCGGGCAGCGAGATTGCGGACCTTCACTGGACAAGCCATGATAACGGCAGAGGGGGAACTTTGCTTATCTACCTTCAGTGCCTTGACCCGGCAGTACTGGAACCGATGACTGACGAAGAAGTTCTCATATACATAAGCACAGAAACAGGTATGGACATGACAAAGACAAGAGACCACTGGGCGGAATTTGACCTGAGGGAAAAGGGCCTGGGAATAGTTGAAGTCATCCACGACCGGTTTGAAAGAGACAATGAAACTGCGGCGACACGCATAATTTACAACCTTCCTGACGGCACTCATAAAGGTTACAAGGTTGCAGACCCACAGCTTGCCTATGTGCTGGCCACCTGTGCCCGCACTGACAGCCGCGACAAGGTAGTGTTGGGAGGCCAGTACCAAATATGTACCGCTGATAAGAGCTGGCAGGAGGCACTTGAACTTTTCAAGGCCAACTATCCTGACCTGAAAAAGCGGTTCGGAATATATAAAGATGGTTTCTGGCAGGATACAGAAACCACCTGGAGCATGTACAACAGGTTTCAGGGCACCGCCTATGAACATAAGGATTCCCGCATAAGAACGCTGGAAATTCAGGACAAGTCAGAAGGTGGAAACGTTATAACAATCTATCACGAGCTTGAAAGAACTTATCTGAACGATATCAGTCAATTCGTTGAGTTCTGGGCAGGCGGTGGCATGGACTGCGTTATTAACGCAGACGGAACCACGACTTACTGGTGCGGGCACCTCGGGCATTTAGTCAACGACGGAAAGCACTGGTACTATGTGGAAGGAAATAAGGTAGGATACAATCCGGACCTTCTGCTGGACGAAAATGGGCAGATAAAAGAAGGGGTTATACAGTATTAAATAAAAATAGAAAAAATTTCCAATCGAGCAAGAAGATAGACTATGAATAGTAAAACAAAAGCGGAACCGGTTTTAGTCACGGTTCCGCCTTGCTGCGTTAATAAGGAAGTTGTCCTTTCAGAGCCTTATACTCATCACGGAGCATTGACATAAGATGAACATCATACAGAATACCGTTTTTTCTGCAGTTATGTCTGAGAATTCCTTCGTATTTTAATCCAAGCCCCAGATAAAGTTTAGAGGCAGGATTTCCAGTATAATGATCCAGATACACTCTTTGCAGGCCGAGATCGTCGAAGAAATGTCTAAGCATAGCGCACATTGCCTGACAGCCGTAGCCGTTGCCTCTCAGCTCAGTGTCTGCGATATATATTCTCCATAATTCCGCTTTCCAGCCCTCGATAATGTCGCCTATCACAATTCTTCCTATTGGCCTGCTATCAGGTTTTAGTGTGATAGTAAATTGCTCAGCCCCGGGATCCGCAAGATCTGCAAAGAATTTTTTCTTTACATCCTCCATGGACTGATTGTCCGGAATGCTGAAGAATTCCGTAACTGCCGGCTGCAGTTCCCATTCATAGAATGTGGGCAGGTCTGCTTCCGTTGACTCTCTTATTATCAGATCTTTTGTCTCGAATATTTTTCTCATGTAGTCCACCTCCGCTGCAATAAAATACTGGCATTACTTATTTCTTTTTCTTTCCTTCCAGTTCAGGGAAATACTTAGGATTATCGTAGAACTCATCGATTTCTACTGTAACCTGTTTGTGCATAATCATTACTGAGATTACGTTGATAAATACAACGAATGCCAGGAAGAAGTCAGCCAGGAAGAAGAAGTTTGTCATCTTACCTGCAGCTGCAACGAAAATCATACCAATATATACGATTGTAACAATCTGCATGGATCTCTTGCCGTGCTTTGCGCCACCAAGATATTCTGCTGCCTTGCCGCCGTAGTGAATCCCTACAAGAATTGTAGAGAAAGCAAACAGGAACAGTATTACGGTCATAAATACAGAACCTGCAGTTTCACCCAGGAGGCTCTGGATTGCAAGAGTTGGAGCAGTTGATGCCAGATCTGATGTTACTTCTGTCCAAACACCTGTAACCATAACCAGAAGAGCAGATGTAGTCAGAATAAGGATTGTGTCTACGATTACTTCAAATACAGCCCACTGAGCCTGTCTGCATGGATGGTCTGTAATTGCTGCTGCGTGAGCAATAGTAAATTCTCCGAGGCCTGCTTCGTTGGAATAAATACCTCTTGCCATACCCCATCTCATACCTGCCATTACACCCGCACCGGCGAAACCGCCCATTGCAGAAATTGGTGTAAATGCGGATTTGCAGATTAATACCAGCGCTGCCGGTAATTCTGTAATATTTAATGCGATAATAATCCATGCAATAAGAAGATAGGAAATTGCCATAAACGGAACCATAGCAGATGCAACCTTGGAAAGTCTCTGGATACCACCGTAGATTACGAGAACTACAACAACGGCCATTAATGCTGCAGTTGCAAAGCCCGGAATTCCAATTGTACCTGCAGTATCTACTACAGAGCATGTCTGAGTTGGAACCGAGAATGCCAGGAAGATAACAAGTGCAATCGCATATGCTTTACCTACCCAAGGTTTATTGAGACCTTTTTCAAGATAGTAGAATGGTCCGCCTACATATTCACCGTCCGCGTTAGTAGTTCTGTATTTCATACCAAGAACAGTTTCGGAGTACTTCATACCAAGGCCCAGTAATGCAGCTACCCACATCCAGAAGATAGCACCAGGGCCACCCATAGCAATTGCAACAGAAGCACCAAGAATGTTTGAAGCACCTACAGTTGCTGCCAGTGCAGTCATTGCTGCAGCGAAAGAGCTGACAGTTCCGTCACCGGAACCTTTCTGCTTAAGCAGAGAACCGAATGTTCCCTGCAGAATTTCCTTCATTCTTCTGAACTGCACGCCTTTGGTTAATATTGTCATCACGAGGAAACTTCCGAAAAATACTATTAAGATTGGAATGCCCCAGATCCAGTTTGTGGCCTGACTCATTAAATCAAAAATCTTATCCATAGTGTCGTCCTCCTTATATTATATTTGATATTTGTGAAAACTTACTTCAAATACCTCATTCCCCTTTAAATAGAGTATTCTTCAAATTCTTTTTCACATGGATTACCAGGGCAAACAAGTATGCGGTTATCAGTATGATCCATAATGATACAGAAGTTTGTAGCATCTCTCATTGCAACAGGATATCTAGGGTCTTCGTGGTCACAGATGGAGTAAGGATATCCTGCATGGTCACTGAAGATTCTCTTAACGTCCTCAACGGTAATTTTTCCGTAGCATTCCTTAACAAGAGTTTTCATTCTCTGCAGACGGATATAAGTGCTGCCCATGTGATTTACATCATTGGCAAGATATGTTTTGGTTCCGATATAATGATTAGTATGGATTATAACGCCATCTTCAGGAATGATAGGTTCAACGATTTCTGAATCCATTTCAAACTGTATAGCCACACCGTCTGTATGTGTTGCAATAAGGTTACCTACTGAATAAGGTGCATGGCTTCCCTTTACATATGCATCGCTGAGAGTTTCAGCTTCAAGCATAGCTCTTAAACGTACATGGAATGGAATTCCGTTAACAGGCTTAGGTGTTCTGAGTGCATTCAGCAGTACGGAGATACCGCGGTCATTCATACCAATACCGCCGATCATTCCGGCGCCTTCTACTACCATCATAAAGTGTGGTTTGTCTTCCTGATAAACATGTACAACCACAAGGCAATCGCCACTTATCAGTAAGCTGTAGTCCCAGTTCTGTGCGGCAATAGTATGTCCGCCTTCTGTTGCAGGCGGAAGTACAGTGAGGCAGGTACATTCTGTAATGCCTGCTCTTGTGGAGTCAGCGTACATGATTTCTGTACGGCAATTCAGTGCAACAATGTCCAGAATATCTAACTTAGCACCATCAGCGATGCCTCGCATTTCTTCTACATAGTCAGGATTAAAATCCCGGGTTTTAGCCAGGTAAAACTCCCCAACTTTGCGTGCATCTTCCCATGTAACGCCTTTTGTGTCAAAATACAGTTTTTCGTAGCCCTTCATTGTTAATCTGATTTCGTCGCTGCATAATTGTCCATATGTGAATCCGCGTTCGTATGCATTACCACGAAGTGTGATTTCTTTAAATCTCATAGTTTATCGTCCTCCTTGCTCGGTCAAATTTTTTGATAATAGTTCATAAGCTTATGTTATAAGTTACTGCAGTTTCTGTTGTGTCGCTATTATATTCCATCAAAAAACAAAAATCCACAAATCGGCCGCTTTGGGAATGCTCCTGTATTCACTTTTAAAAGGTAATAATCTGAGGAAAATCATACGTTTTTTAGATTGAGTTAAAGAACAATAATGACTTTTTTTGGCACAAAAATATTACCATACACTTCCATTTAATCACATTTTTATACATTTTAATCACTTTTTTATACATTAATATAAAATAAGGTGTCTGAATCTGTGACAATGAAAAAGAATGTATGCTGAGGAAACGAAATATAGGAGCATTCAAACGGCGTTTTCTGCCCCTGCGTAATGGAATTATTACGAAAAATATGGTATAATAAGTCGAAATTTAGAATGAATTGTTTGAATTGAGGAGGTGAGTATGGAAAAACTGCAATTAATATGGAGCGGTGAAACGGAGCTTCCTGCCGGCTGGGAGCTGCAACCTCACACCCACGATTTCTTTCATCTGGCCTATGTACGCAGCGGAAATCTTGTTTTTCGTGCTGGCGGAGTGGACTATCATCTTTCAGAAGGAAGCTTGATTCTGATTCCTCCTTTTGTAGTCCATGGCATACCACAGGACACTCACAATTTATGCATACAATATGAGATATTTTTCCGCATACAGAATCCGGAGCTGAATTGTTTTTTCGAAAACCAAAAGGTGTTTGTTTTGCACGGAGCTCCGCATTTGGAAAACTTGTTTTCCTATATTTATATGACATACAGTAGTTCTGATCCGTTGCAGTCATCCTCTGTCAGCTCTTTTTTGTGGACAATCCTGTTCTCGTTTTTGACGGATCAGCCGAGCTCTGAAAACAGTTCCGAAGGATATGTTGATTCCAGTCGATATTCATTGCTTGTTCAAAACATCATTCGCTATGTGGAAAAAAATTATGATGTAAAATACGATCTTACCAGCCTTGCCTGCGCATTAGGCTTCAATAAAAACTATCTCTGTACTGTCTTCCGTAGGGAAACCGGCATCACCATTTCGGAATATTTCAATTATCACAGGATTCGTAAAGTACTGATTTTTCTTCAATATACCGGTTACAACAAAGAAGTCCCCATTCATGAGCTGGCACATCAATGTGGATTTGCGGATTCGTCATATTTCAATCGTGTGTTTAAAAAATTAACGGGAATGACGCCCATAGAGTTCATAAATGCCCTTTCCAGAGAATCCGATGGCCCGGAATGGTCTTCGTTCAAGAAGTACTATATAGAATACCTGGATATGAAACGCTATCCTATTCAGGAATCGCTGCAATACATGCGGGGACTCAAGGCAGCAGCGGAGATAAATGAAAAATAAATAAAATGCAAAAAAATATTCCCCTTTGCCGGATAAACCGGCAGAGGGGGTTTGCTTAACTATTGACAGATATTTTCTCTTTCCAGCAAGTCTTCAATTGGACATCCTAAGACTTTGGCCAGGCGGTACACTGTATCTGCACTGGCCTTATTGATATTTTTGTTTCGTTGCTCGTACATCTGAATTGATCGAAGGCTGACACCGCTGCGCTCGGCAAGTTCGGCCTGCGTACATCCGTAAAGATGGCGGATGCGCTTCAGATGTGTGTCAGGAAAGGTTTCGGGGAATTTGGCGTTCATAATATCAACAAATTTTGTTATATCTGCTTCGTGAAGAGTATAGTACATATTTTCCAGTTCTTCGTAGGAAATCAGTTTGAAAACATCCCTATATTTAATATCGGAATACCACTGGTAGTATGCTATGGCCCAACCGATCCAATATTCTTTGGAACGATTTAATCTTTCATGATGTGTATATTGAGGTGGCTTACCTTTTGTTTCCAGAATGATTTCCTGAGCAAGGTCAATGCCGCTTTTACCGGCAATTACGGCAGGTTCTCCTTTTTCCATGCGACTGCTTATGGAACTCACTAAAAATAATTTTATAAAATCGTTTCCGCTGATGTTGCAGCTGTTTACTGCATAGTCAAAGGCGTCTCCTAATGCGGCCTGTGCGTTATTTAAATATATTTCTTGGTATGCGCGGATCGTCATTTGAAATGCCTCCTCTCATAATATCCTGGATGTAAAGACCATCGCTTTCTTCTTCAAGCATTTTCAGATACAGCCTGTTTGCTTCATCATCCCTGGATTTACGAAGAATATAGTAGTAGCTGTTTTCCGCAATATCGAATCCCTGGTATTCTAGCTTTGAAAAAGCGAAGGGTGATTTAATTACTATCTGTTCGCCAAGTTTGCCAAGATGCATTGCATGAGCAAGCTGCTCTACCGTAATTCCGTTGTTAAGAAAAGCTTCCGCATAATCAAAGTATGAATCATCTGCACGATAGCCTGTAATAACATCGAAGGCATTTACGTTTACGCTGAAGTTTTCGATTAAATAATTTTTAGCCCTTCGTGCAACCGGAGTCTTAATAGAAAAAAGACGGTGCTCTACCAGTACAGCAATCCAGTTGAGAATAGTGTACTCAGGACTGTTCAGGTTTAAAATGTGCAGGTATTCGGTATCAAGTGTATAGCAATTGGCAAAGCCATCCCGCTGCGAGGAAACGGCCCACTCTCTGGCAAGGTTTTTATTTTCGGTGCAATAGAACCCGAGACCGAAGTCATTGTTTTTCTTCCCTTCCCCGAATGCTGGCTGCTCTATGACTTTTTCAGAACCGTGATATATTTTTATTATTTTATCCATTTGACCACCCCTTAATCAAGTTTTAAATATTATATCACCATGGTGATAGTAAATCAATACGCTTTCGCGATAAAAATAGAAAAAGTATCACCGAAATGATACTTTTGTGTGTTTGTTTACATCATCTGCTGTCCGTTAATTACCAGTGAGAAACTTACGCCAAGTGCTTCTGCTGCTTTTTTGCACAGGAGCATGCGTGTGAGGAAAATCTCAAAGTATTCCAGTACGGTACACATTTCGTCCTCGATGGTGATGTCCAGGCAGATGTCTTCTTTGGTGATGTGTACATCGGAACGTGTAACTGAGTAGTTTACACGGTCGTGGATATCAAAGCTTGCCAGGGACTGATTGCGGACACGAGAGCGGCGCACATCTGTTTTGTCGGCGATGATGAGGGCCGCAGCCACGGAATTGACAGGAAAGGCTGTGGCCTCGTCATGGTTTCCGATGGCAGTTATGATAGTGGCAATATCGTCCGGGTCTGCGCCCATGTTGTCCAGCAGGCGGAAAGCCATGACGGCGCCGCTCTGAGCGTGGTCAATACGATTTACGATATTTCCTATGTCGTGAAGGAAGCCGGCGATTTTTACCAGCTCAATTTCGTGCTGTGAATGGCCGAGAGTATGCAGGATTTCTGCTGCTGTCATTGCAACTTTGGTCACATGAGCGAAACTGTGCTCTGTATACCCAAGAGCTGTGAGAGACTCATCGGCTTTTTTGATGTATGAGTTTACGGCCGGGTTCTGCCGTACATCTTCAAATGTAATCTTCAAATTTCATTCCCCCTGTTTCATTATTATTTCTTCATATTATTATAGCGTCTCAGGTTGCCGAAGGCTGCAAACAGTGAAACTACGGTGACAAGTCCGAACATGACTGTTGCACTGCCGCCGCCGGCCATAAGATTACGTATGAGCATTACGCCCCAGCCGGCAGCAACTGCAAACCAGATGACTGCTATGATTAAAGGTGCTTTATTCACGATATATACCCTTTCCGGCAGGAGATAAACCTACCATTTATTATGTACTTTTTCGGCGAAGCCCATGAAATCTCTGATTTCAAGTACTGTGCCGTCGTCCAGGACTGCTTTGCCAGTGAAGCGGCCGAATACCTGATTCTGGTCGCTGAGGATAAGTTTCACGTCTGTGCAGGAAGCACGGTTCATAACAGGAACGAAGTCCATTTCGAATCTTCCGTCATCGCTGGTAAATGTCCAAGGCGCAAGGTAGTCTTCTGTCTGGCCGCCTTTGCCGTTATCTTTCATAGGAATGTTGAAAGTTACCTGGCTCAGTTTGTGAGCCTTGCCATCATAGAAAAGCATGTTTTCGCTGGCTGCTGAAGTGTCACCGAAGCCATAGCCTATGTTGAAGCCGAATGGCACACCGTCCACTGCTCCGGAAGCACTGCCCCAGTACCATGTGTTTTCGTAGGTCCATACGCCACGGCCCCAGTCAAGAACCCCGAAGGACTTATCAGGTGTGAATTCGTAAACCTGGTCGTCAAACCAGACTTTACCGGATGCTGCCATGCAGTTGATTTTCTGGTTATAGTAGAATGCAGTTTCTTTTTCAGGGAAAGGTGTCACGATGACCATGGAATCCTGGTCAGGGTTTTCCAGACGGATCTGACCGGAGATTGCCTTGCCCTCAAAGAAATTGTCCATGCGGAATGTGAGCATGCGGTGGTCGCCGTTATGCTTGAAGTCGATATTGTATTTTTTGTTGCCGTGGGACACATCGCCTTCAGCCGATGTAGCCGGGAAGTTGAGTTTGCCCAGGGTCATCACGGACATAGGGCTGTTTGTGTGCTGCCAGCCAGTTCTGAAATCGAGAAGAGAAATGCTGTCCAGACCCATGTATGAGTTGTCTGCAATGGTCAGCGCCACGCCGAAATCATCGTTGCCGATGTAATAGTAGTCCCATTCTTTGATGCGGAGGGCACCGCCTTTGATAGCCTTTCTGTCGTAATCAAGAATAAGGCTCTTCGCAAAACCTGTTTCAATCAGTCTGCCTTTTTCGTCCAGTAACGGATGGCGGGTTGTTATTTCATGCTGCATAGCGTTTCCTCCATATGTTTATATATTTTCTATTATAAAGATAACAAATTTACGAGATTTTGGCAAGAAAATAAGGTATAATAGAGGTTAAACGGAGGTAAAACTTATGTTAAATTTAGGATGTCACCTCACATCGTCAAAGGGCTATGAAAATATGGCAAAAGAGGCGATTAAAATCGGGGCTACGACGTTTCAGTTTTTTACCCGCAACCCGAGGGGCGGCAAGGCCAAGGAAATCAATCCGGAAGATGTGGCCCGTTACCATGAGCTGGCCAGGACCGGCGGCATAGGGAAAATCGTTGCTCACGCGCCCTACACTCTTAACCCCTGCTCAGGGGAGCAGAAGACAAGAGATTTTGCCTACATTGCCATGAAGGACGACCTTGCGCGTATGGAATATACGCCGGGTAATTATTACAATTTCCATCCGGGAAGTCATGTGGGACAGGGCACGGAAGCCGGCATACAGATGATAGCAGACCTTCTCAACCGCATACTGAAGCCGGAGCAGACTACTACAGTTCTTCTGGAAACTATGGCCGGCAAGGGCAGCGAAATCGGCGGCAGGTTTGAAGAACTGGCGGCAATCATTGAAAAAGTGCAGCTGACCGACAAAATCGGAGTCTGCCTGGACACCTGTCATGTCCACGACGGCGGCTACGATATTATAAACGATCTGGAAGGTGTTCTGGACCGGTTCGACAACATAATTGGCTTAAATCGTCTTAAGACGATTCATATAAATGACAGCATGAACCCAATGGGCGCACATAAGGACAGGCACGCCTGCATAGGCCAGGGGTACATAGGCACGGAAACTATCGCAAAGATTATAAACCATCCAAAGCTTTGCGGACTGCCGTGCATACTGGAAACCCCTCAGCCGGACCTTGATGGATATGCGCAGGAAATAAAAATGTTAAAGGAGATTAAATTATAATGGCAAAGACTGATATTTTAGTAATCAATCCGGGCTCAACCAGTACTAAACTGGGAGTATACCGCAACATGGAACTTTTATTTGAAACAACAATCAGACACGACCCGGACAAACTTCTTTCTTTCGGCCCTATCCCTCAGCAGAAAGACTACAGAATTCAGTTTATCCAGGAGATGCTTCAGGAAAATAATTATGATCTTGGTCAGCTGAAGGCAGTTGTGGCAAGAGGTGGAAACATCAGCGGGCTTCACAGCGGCGGATACCTTGTAAATGAAGATTTCTGCATCGGTGTCAGTGATCCTGAAATTCCTCAGCACGCATGTAATCTGGGGGCGCCTATTGCGTACAGCATTGCCCAGCCTCTGGGAATCCCGGCATATATTTATGACTCACCGATAGGAACAGATCTGACAGATGTAGCCAAGGTTTCCGGATTTGCGGGTATTGAAAGAGTTGGTCTTTACCATGTTCTCAACTCCAGAGCTCAGGCAATCAATTACGCAGAGCAGCAGGGCAGAGAATACAAGGATCTGAGCGTTATCGTATGTCACCTGGGCGGCGGCATTACAGTAACTGTACATAAAGACGGCAAGATTATCGACGGCGTTTCCTACGATGACGGCCCTATGGCCCCTGAAAGAACAGGCGGAATTCCTCTTCTTTTCTGGAACAAGCTTTGCCTTTCCGGAAAATATACTCTGGAAGAGCTTGAAAAGCTGGTATGCGGAAAAGGCGGCCTTTACTCCTATCTGGGAACTACAGACTGCCGTGCTGTTGAGCAGATGATTGCTGACGGCAACGAAGAAGCCAGACTTCTTTACGAAGCAATGGCATATCAGGTTGCAAAGGGTATTGCAACTGCTTCAGTGGCCCTTAAAGGAAAAATGGATACAATTATCATTACCGGCGGCATCGCTCATTCCAAAATGCTTACAGGTATGATTATGGACTATGCGGCTCACATCGGACCATTTACACTGATGCCTGGTGAAGACGAACTGTTTGCTCTGGCAAGCGGTGCCAACAGAATTCTTGAAGGAAAAGAAGAAGCAAGTGTATACCACCTGCCCGGAAAGGAAAAATAAATGAAAGTTTTATTTGTAAATGCCTGCATGAGAGGCGAAAAATCCAGAACTCTTCAGCTTTGTGAAGACTACCTTGAAAAGCTTCAGGCAGCATATCCGCAGGCGGAGATTGAAGAAGTTGACCTTACAACTATGGAAATTGAAGTGCAGGACGGAGATTTTATTGAGCGCAGAGATGCTTTCCTGCGGGAAGGTGATTTCAGTGATTCCATGTTTGACCTGGCCAAGCAGCTCATTGCTGCAGACCACGTGGTAATCGGGGCACCTTACTGGGACCTTTCATTCCCGGCAAAGCTTAAAATGTATCTGGAACGCTGCTCTGTGGACAAACTTACATTTATATATGACGATCACGGCGTGCCTCACGGCCAGTGCAGGGCAAAGGCGCTCACATACATCACAACTGCCGGCGGATATATCGGAGATATGAACTTTGGTTTTGATTATGTAAAGGGACTGTGCAGCATGCTTTTCGGAATTAAAGAGTTTCATTTTGCGGCAGCTGACGGAATCGATATCATCGGTGTGGATGTGGCAGCACGCCTTGCAGAGACAAAAGAAAAATTTACAGAAATTCTCAGGGAAATTTAGTTTTTGTGCGGGTGGAAGGCCTGCAACATGTTCATAATAACTTTATGAGCATGAAAGATTTGATTAACGGAGAAAATTCTCTTTTACTTGAAATTATAGTATTTATCCTCGGGGCAGCAGCATATGCAATGATTGAGGTGTTGTTCCGGGGCTACACACACTGGACCATGGTTCTTACCGGCGGAGCCTGCGTACTGACTTTGTATTACCTGCAGGACTGGCTTCTGGACATGCCTCTGGTAATGAGCGCGCTGGCAGGGGCTGCAATAATTACGTTTTACGAATTCTGCGTGGGCGTGATTGTGAATCTGCAGCTGGGCTGGGGTGTCTGGGACTATTCCCGGATGCCGGGCAATATTCTCGGACAGATTTGTCCTGCGTTTACGGCCATGTGGTTTGGGCTATGCCTGGTGTTTTTAGGGTTGATAAAGTTATTTTCTTAAGAAAAGGAGACCGGAATGGGTACAGATTATAAGAAATTACAGAACGGCAGCGATATCCGCGGTGTGGCTCTTGAAGGAGTGGCAGGCGAGGCTGTAAATCTTGGAACTGAAGAAGCAAAGAACCTGACGCTGGGCTTTGCAAAGTGGCTTGCAGATAAGACAGGAAAACGGACTGATGACCTGGTGATTTCCATCGGTCATGACAGCAGACTTTCTGCAGAGGCACTTAAGTCAGCGGCAATTGAAGCACTCACTGGCGCAGGAGTAAAAGTGTTTGACTGCGGCCTGGCATCAACCCCTGCCATGTTTATGTCTACAATTTTCGATAACTACAAGTGTGATGGGGCGATTATGATTACTGCAAGTCACCTGCCTTTTAACAGAAATGGTTTTAAATATTTCGATAAGGACGGCGGACTGAACAAAGGCGACATCACATGGATCATAGACTGGGCCTCCCAGTGGGCAGCAGGAGCTGCAATGACTCTGGAAGCAGTGAAAGCTGGTGAAGTTGAAAAAAGCGACCTTATCGGTACATATTCAGAGTTTTTAAGAAATAAAATCATAGAAGAAGTCGACCATCCTGATCATCGGGAAACTCCGCTGGCAGGACTTAAGATCGTGGTAGACGCAGGAAACGGTGCCGGCGGTTTTTATGCGGGCAGAATTCTCGATTCTCTGGGAGCAGACGTTTCCGGAAGTCAGTTCCTGGAACCAGACGGAACTTTCCCTAACCACGCACCAAACCCTGAAAACAAAGAAGCTATGGCTTCCATCAGTGCAAAAGTTCTTGAAACAGGTGCTGACTTCGGTCTGATTTTTGATACAGATGTGGACCGTTCATCAGCAGTTGACAAGAGCGGCAAAGAAATCAGCCGTAATGCCATCGTTGCTATGGCAGCAGCTCTTATTGCACGTGAGCATCCCGGTACAACCGTTGTAACTGACAGCATCACCAGCGACCAGCTGACAGTGTATCTGGAAGAATGTCTGGGCCTGAAACATCTCAGATTCAAGCGCGGCTACAAGAATGTAATAAACAAGTCCATAGAACTCAATGCTGCCGGCATTGACAGCCAGCTGGCCATCGAAACATCCGGCCATGCAGCATATAAAGAAAACTACTTCCTGGATGACGGTGCATATCTTGCGACCAAGATTGTAATCAAGGCAGCCCAGCTTGCTCAGCAGGGTGCGTCAATCGACGTACTTCTTGCAAGTCTTGAAGAACCGAAGGAAGCAGTTGAAGTAAGATTCCCTATCGAAGGAGAAAACTTCGGAGAAGTGGGCGCACAGGTTCTTGCTGACCTTGAGGTCTGGGCGGCAGAAAATTCCGGAAACGGAGTGTCTGTTGTAGAACCAAACTATGAAGGTGTCCGTCTCAACTTCAGACGGGACGGTCTTTCCGGCTGGTGCCTGCTCCGAAAATCACTTCATGACCCGATTCTGCCGCTTAACGTGGAAGTAACGGAAGGCAGCTGCCAGACTATTTTAGAAGAAATTAAAATTTTCCTGGGTAATTATCCGCAGGTGAAAGTAGGTTAAGATGAAATTTGCCGAGTATTTTCCGGTTTGGAATAAACTGACTGCTCAGGAGCAGGAGATAATATCTTCTGCCGCAATGGAGCGCAAAGTTGAAAAAGGCACAATGATACATAACGGCAGCCTGGACTGCTCCGGTCTCATTCTGATCAAATCAGGACAGCTGAGGGCATATATGCTTTCTGAAGAGGGGAGAGAAATAACTCTTTACAGGTTGTTTGACTACGATATATGTCTGTTTTCTGCGTCCTGCATAATGCAGAATATTCAGTTTGAAGTGTTTATCGAGGCTGAAAAAGACACTGAAATGTGGGTAATCCCGCCATATGTGTACAAGAGTGTGATGGACCGGTCTGCGGCCTGTGCAAACTACACCAACGAAATTATGGCTACCAGATTTTCGGATGTAATGTGGACTATAGAGCAGGTCATGTGGAAAAGTATGGATAAGCGCCTTGCAGCTTTTCTGCTTGAAGAAATCCGTATTGAGGAAACCAATAAACTGTCCATTACTCACGAAAAAATTGCCAATCACATGGGAACAGCCAGAGAAGTTGTTACCCGGATGCTGAAGTATTTCCAGAGCGAGGGCATGGTAAAGCTGACCCGCGGATATGTGGAAATTACCGATGAAGAGGGGCTGGAAGAACTGGCAGAATAGTATGATACGAAAATGCATCAGGTTATCTGATGCATTTTTTGTTGAAACATGTCGGATTTTGATGGAATTTAACCACTTTGCAGCGAGATGCTATAGATGTAAAATATTACCATAAGCGTAAACGACATTGACTTCAGATAACAAAAATGTTATCGTATAGAAAAGAGGATTGTAATGTACGAAGTAATATTTTACTATGATAAAGATGGTAATTCTGAAATTGTAGAATGGCTGGATAGTTTGAAACGTGCTAATGAAACAGATAAGAACAGCCGGATAAACTGGGAAAAGACTTTGGCTTACATAGGTGCGTTGGAACGATACGGAACCAGTATTGGCATGCCGTATGTGAAATATCTGGGAAATAATCTTTGGGAATTAAGACCTGTAAGGAATCGTATATTATTTTTCTGCTGGACAGAAAATAGATATATATTGTTGCATCATTTTGTAAAAAAGACTCAGAAGACTCCACGCAGGGAGATTGAAAAAGCTTTGCAGAATAAAAAAGATTACCTGGAAAGGGAGGAAATAGAATGAAAAAAGTAACAACATTTTCTGAATACATGGGTGATGAACAGCGTGTATCGCAGGCCGAGCGTGAGCAGATTCAGTTTGAGATTGAACTTATCGGGAAAGTTATTAAGGCAAGAAAAGAACGCGGTCTGTCACAACGAGACCTTGCAGAACTGAGCGGAGTAAAGCAGCCGGCAATTGCAAGACTTGAAAGTATGCAGGCAACGCCTAAAATAGACACGCTTTTAAAAATCCTGCATCCACTTGGATATACTTTGTCAGTGGTACCAGTAGATGCTGAACGCAGCGGTGAATAAAAAATGCGCCGGAGGAACGATGGCGCATTTTTGTATGGGTTTATTTGATTCTTTATGGTCTAACTAATATATTACTATCCTATAAGGGAAAGCACTTCGTTTTTTGGTAAAGCTCCCAGTGAACGGCTTACCACTTCGCCGTTTTTTACCACCAGAAGTGTAGGAACGCTCATTACTCTGTATTTTCTTGCAAGTTCCAATTCTTCACCTACATTAATCTTTGCGACTTTGATATCGCTGCGTTCTGCTGCAATTTCGTCGATTACCGGCATCAGGGACTGACATGGTCCGCACCAGCTTGCGAAGAAGTCTACCAGAACTGGCTTTTCACTTTCAATAATTTCTTTCTGGAAATTTTCCTTTGTAATATTTAATGCACTCATTTCAGTACCTCCGATTTCTATGTTTATATTTTGGTTTGTTTGTTATCTTTATTGTGACCTAATAATAACATTTTATCAGAGGGAGTTCTGTGACATTATCACATTACAGAAACTATTTTTTTAAAAGTTCAAAAATTCTGCACATTATATCAAAACGCTCGGTTACAGTGCTTATTTTCAGGAATTCTTTGTCGGTGTGAGGGTTGCCGCCGCCTGGGCCGCAGCCATCAATCACCGGAATTCCCAGTGCAGCCAGAATGTTTGCATCGGATGTACCGCCGGCACTGACATATTCAAGCCCGAGAGGCTCAAGGATGTCTATGAGAGCAGAAGTTTGCTCAGAAATTTCCAAAGGTTCTTTGCGGCTGTCAAGGGTGAGCTTTGCTTCCGCACCTTCCAGAAAAGGCTTGCTGACCAACCGCTTCAGAGCACGCTCTGTCCTGGCAAGCTCCCGGGTGCTCCGGTAACGGACCTCAAAGGTTGCTGTTGCAGATGGCGCCACTACGTTGAGGGCAGTGCCGCCGCTGATTGTTCCGACATTAACAGTGGTTCCCCGGTCATAGTTTTTAAGTCTGTCCAGAGCAGTAATCCAGCGGGCCAGTTCAGTGATGGCGCTGACGCCTTCTTTCGGTGCAGTTCCTGCGTGGGATGGTATGCCGGTAATTTCAAGAGTGTACTTGCTTATACCTTTTCGCTCAGCAACAAACTGTCCCCGCTTGCGCGCTCCTTCAAAGACGAAGATTGCACCGCAGCCGCAGGCCTCCCTGAGCATGTACGGACTTGTATCTTCTGAACCGGTTTCTTCGTCGCTGTTGAGAAGAATCTTCAGGCGGATGTCCGGGCGCGATTCAGCCATGTGACGGGCCAGGTAGAGCATGAGAAGTGCCCCTGCTTTCATGTCCACAGTACCGGGGCCGAAGGCACAGCCATCTTCCACACGGAAAGGACGCTTGGCAGCAGTTCCGTCAGCAAATACAGTATCCATATGACCGCACAGCAAAAAATCAAAAGAGCCGTTTCCCGGACTTGATGCCACCACCAGCGGGCGGCCGCTTTCGCCGGTCCTGAGCACACGCACATCAAAACCGGCAGCCTTAAACTGCTCTTCAAAAAAGGCGGCAACCGAAAGGTTTCCTTCAATATTATGGGTGCCGCTGTCAATATTTATAATTTTTTCGAGATCTTTCAGAAAATCATCTAAAGGAAAATTCATCGTTTCCTCCGTTTTATATTTCGGTAAATCTTACAGGTTCTCCGTTTTCAAACTCTACAGTAAAACCTCTGCCGGTAACTGGAATCCACTGCCAGAAATTTTCTCTTTCGCCTGGGAACCAGTGTTCCATGGCCGCAGAAATAGTGCCGCCGTGGCAGACAACGATGGAAACTGCGTCACCTCCGTCGTGGCGGCGAGCAAGTTCTTTCATGCGGTGAAGGCCGGTGAGCTGATCAAGACCTTTCTGGATTCTGTCGTAGAAACTGAGGATGGAGTCCCCTCCGCCCGGGAACTGGAAACTTCCGTCGGTGGTTGCAATCCATGTTTCGTGTTCGGGACGCTGCTGGATTTCTTTGTATGTGAGGCATTCCCAGTCGCCGAAATTCATTTCGCGAAGATCCGTAATAGGTGTGAAAGGTACATCGCCGTAAATTACATGGAAAGTCTGGTTTGCGCGGAGCATGCCGGATGTGTAGCAGTCTGCATCACCAAGTTCAGGGTAAATTCCCTGGTCTTTGAACTCGTTGAGAACGCGGATACCTTCTTCCACCAGAGGAATGTCCACGCTGCCGTAGTACCATTTTTTTTGAATTCCTTCAGTTATTCCATGCCTTATAAAATGTATATATGATTTCAAGTTAAACTCCCCCTACTTGTATTTTACTTAATATCCTGACCCAGACCGCAGAAAACTCTGATAACCCGGTCTGCTTCTTTGCCAAGCCAGAGCATGCAGCGGCCGTTCATTTCACGCCAGGCTCTCTGGTCCGCATCCAGGGGAACGATTCCCTGGGAAATGTCGCTGACGATAATGATTTTGTCTGAAAGCATGTCGCCGAGATCTGCCAGAAGATCACGGGCTTCAAGGCCGGCTTTTACGCAGGCAAAGGTGAAATTTTCCAGACCACAGATTACTTTTTTTGTGATGTCGATTTCTGTGGAATTATCCTGACACATAAAAACATCATCGATGCATATATTGAAATTTTCTCTGGCATAGTCCAGTTTGCCCTGGTACGCCCCTCCGAATATTACTATCATAAGTCCTCCAGTTATCAGTTAACAGCAGAATGCAAGAATCAGCACACCGGCAAGTTCGCCCCAGACGATACCGTAACCGGCAATATCACCATTCATGCCGCCAAGCTGCTTCTTTCCGTATGTAACCGCAATGAACCCTGTAAGAGCAGCCGCGCCGCAGACCATTGCCAGAGTCTTCGGGGATGCGGTGAGCAGGAATCCTGCCGCAAGGAAAACCGCAAGCTGAACTATAATCAGGATAACGCCTTCTTTTTTAGTGGCCTTTTCCTGAGCGTCCATTTCCACATACTGGCTTGTTCCCATAGGCCGGCTCAGAAGAACTTCAAGACCGGACACTGAGCGGGAAATGACAGTGATAAGAACCATGTTTACAGGATCCATGATTCCGGAAACAGCTGTTGAAATGCAGGCATAATAAGCCAGAATAAGAAAGACAACACTGACAACTGCAAAAGCACCTGTATGAGAGTCTTTAAGAATTCTCTGGCGGTCTTCCAGAGGCCGGCGGCTCATAATAGCATCACTGCAGTCCATGAAACCGTCCAGATGAATAAATCCGCAAAGCACGAACAGCACAAAGGTCATAATGAATCCGCCGATTGCCGGTGGCATGTGCATCAGCGGCAGAGCCAGTGAAACTGCTGCCCAGATCAGCCCTATTATAAAACCGATGGCAGGCAGAAAACCAAGCATTATGCTTTTATATCTGCCGTCCCAGAGCTTGCACGGGCAGGGAAGGGTGCAGAAATTACCCCAGGTCATAAAGAATCCAGTTATGTATTTCATTGTCAGTCATTCTCCTGTTTGTATATGTATTTGAAACCGTAGGCTACTTCAATGACCTGATCACAGACGCGGGCCAGAGTACGGTCAAGCATGGCCAGCGCAGCACGGTAGGTTTCCGTAAACTCATCAAATTTATTGGCATCAGAGTAGATGTAGTCAGACACGAAGACTGTGTTTCCTGTGCGCTTGGCGAACTCCGTGAGTTCTTCCGCAAGTCGCCTGCCGCAGTCCAGGTCCATGGAGCCGTCTGCTCTGAACATTTCATTGGAAAGGAGGGCAGTCACACTGTCCAGCAGGAAAACTCCCTGCGGGTCCACAGGTTTACCTTCGGTAGTTGTGCCAGTCAGTGCCTGGCAAATTTCCACACCTTGCTCTATAGTTTCGAATCCCCAGCCTTCACGTTCGGCAAGATGGCGCACAATCCGGGCGTCGTCCTCGTGGTCATGGGGAATCATGGTAGCCAGATAATATAATGGTACATTTTTTTCGCGGGCCATGTCACGGGCCAGTTCCTGTGCGTGGTAGGACTTGCCGTTCTTACAGCCTCCGCTGATAAATATATTCATTAAAAGAAGTTTCCTTTCTTGCCTTCTTCAAGATAATCTGCATCAATTGCACCTTCAGCAAAGGTTGCCATTCCATTCATGGTTGCGCAGGCTGTTTCGATAATTTTGAAGCTGATAGGGCAGCCGCTGCCTTCGCCCAGTCTCATGCCAAGATTGAAATAAGGCTCAACTCCAAGGGCATCCATGGCCACCAGGTAGCCCTTTTCTTTGGACTGGTGAGAACCGAACATGTAGTTTTTACACTTTGGCGCAAGACGTACTGCGGCAAGAGCTGCAACTGCTGAAATATAACCGTCGATGACAACTGGCATTTTGTAATAAGCAGCACCGAGGAAAGCACCAACCATGGCGCAGATGTCAAAGCCGCCGACTTTTGCAAGTATGCCTGCCACGTCAGATGAATCGAGGCCGGCGATTGCTTCGTCAACAATGCGGATTTTCTTTGACAGGCCTTCGTCATTGAGACCGCCGCCGCGGCCTACGACATCGTCACCGGTTTTTCCGCAGAGGGCAGCCAGAACGCAGGCACTGGTAGTAGTATTTCCGATACCCATTTCGCCGATACCGAAGATATCATAACCTTCACGCTTAATGGCTTCGGCAGCTTCCATACCGGTCATGATTGCACGGAGCGCATCTTCTTCAGTCATTGCAGGTTCTTTGGCCAGATTCTTAGTACCGCGGCCAAGACTGCGGTTTACGATTTTGCCGGTAAGGCCTCGCTTGCAGCCAGTATCGCTGCAGCCGTGTTCGGTCATCTGGTCAGTATATAACTGTGGAGGGATTGTCATTTTTACGCCCATGTCAACAACCAGCAGGTCGATGCCGAAATATTTGGCCATGGAACTTACACCTGTATAGTGACGGGTGAAATTTATGGTCTGTGAAAGTGTTACAGACTGTGGTGCAGAAGCAACGCCCTCTTCCACAACGCCATTGTCAGCACTCATGATTACAATGGCCTGCTTTTTCATATCATTTTTTACCTTGCCTGTGATTCCGGCAAGCTGGATGGAAATATCCTCAAGAGTTCCCAGAGCTCCTGTAGGCTTGGCCAGAACTTTCTGGCGGGCTCTGGCCTCATCAATTGCAGTCTGGCTCAGGTCGCCCATTTCGTCAATAGTTGTAATAATTTCTTTAAGCTGCAGATTCATCTGAGAAGTCCTCCTTTTATGTGTAAATTAAATATATTCTTTTTCTGTAAGCCACTGGAGGCAAGGCAGGCACTGACGGGCTTCAATGGTCAGGGTCGCGTCCTCAGGGCAGTAATTGTCGATTGTTTTCAGTATGTTCACCATGTCCATGGTTCCTTCATCAAAAGGCCGGTGGTCATCGCCGCTTCCGTTGTTGTTGTGAAGATGGAAGTGACTGATGTAAGGACCAAGGACCTCAATCCACTTTTTCACAGGAATATCGGCGGAAGTCATGGCGTGAGCATGGCCGATGTCAAGGCAGACCTTTATGCGCGGGTCGCTGATTTGTTTCATCATGTCAAGCATCATATACGGCTCGTCTTCCAGCACATTTTCCACGCAGATGGTGAAATCGCCGGGTTTGTCTGCCATAAATTTCTGCCAGAAAGAAGCTCCCTTTTCAGCCTGCCATGATTTGAAATAAATGAAAGGCATCCAGCCGGTATGAACCACCATTTTTTTTATGGCGAAGTACTCGCACACCTTGTAAGCTTCGTTGAGACGTACCATACCAAGGTCACGTGCCCTGTAGTCGATGGCAGCAGGGTGAATTTCTGTGAAAGGTCCGTGGAGAATCAGTCTGTCGGCACCGGTTTTTTCAATATCTGCGGTGATATTGGTGATAAGACCGGGTACATCATCAAGAAGTTCGGAGATGCATGTGTGGTTGATTTCCATGCCGCATCCGAAGTCCCGGATTGCCTCTGTGTAGTTGTCTGAAAATGTGGCCGCATAGAGCCTTTTTCTGAAATCCATAGGTAAAAAATCCTTTCTTTACTAACATTATATTTTACCACACATCTGCAATAAAAAAAAGATGTCCTTAAAATTTCATTGTGTTGCAACACTCTGGTTTTTTTGGTAAAATATCAGCATAAATTAATTTTTATTAATGGGAGAAATAAAAATGATTACCAGAGAAGAAGCATATGAATTATTAAAAAAATATAATAAGGAAGATTTCCACCTTCACCATGGCAGAATGGTTGAAGGAGCAATGAGATATTTCGCAAAGAAGCTGGGTTACGGAGATCAGGAAGAATTCTGGGCAATTGTGGGTTTGCTTCATGATATCGATTTTGAAATGTGGCCTGACGATCATTGCAAAAAAGCTCCTGAATTACTTCAGGAAGCAGGTATCGGTGAAGACATGATTCATGCAATCGTTTCCCACGGATACGGAGCTTGCTGTGATGTAGCACCGGAACATGAAATGGAAAAGGTTCTTTTTGCCTGCGACGAACTTACCGGATTAATCGGCGCGGCAGCGCTTATGAGACCTTCGAAGAGCTGCCAGGACATGGAACTCAAATCCCTGAAAAAGAAATTCAAAGACAAGAGATTCGCGGCAGGCTGTGACAGAGAAGTAATCATCCACGGCGCAGAAATGCTGGGCTGGGAGCTTGACGAACTTCTTAACGAAACACTTGAAGCAATGAAAACATGTGAAGAAGTTCCGGAAAACTAAAGAATGTACTTACTGAGAGGTTGGCATGTCAGGTCGGTTATGATTTGACGTGCCACTTTTATTTTTTAAAGAAGACTGACCAGGGGAGGCATGCGTATGATAAGAATAACAATGGTAGTAAACCGTCATGAGGACAGATGGGAAGCAACTTTTGATTTTAATACAAAAAACAGCAGCGAATATAACTGTGATCTTATGATGCACTTTTTCCAGGCGTGTATAATTGATGAGAATCTGGGAGCGACCAGAGTCAGAAAAGAAGTTACCGATAAAGGCGGACAAAAATATTATCAGCTGAAAATGGACTTTAAATCAAGAGGGCAGATTGCAAAAGCAGTGGCTCTTGGGTCACTTCGGGGAAGGCTGAATTACAATGCGACCTTCTGTGCATCAGCAAACTACTTTTTCAAACAAGTTTTTAAACGGAATGATATAGACGATTTTGAAGAAGTGGAACTGATTGAGCCGCAGAAAGTGGGAATTATCAGATCCACAGGTGCCAGAGCGGGCCTGGCGGCAATTGTATATTTCATCATTAAAATGGTGTGCCGCAATGTGGAATTTGAGCAGCCGCTCCTTGTGAATGTGTGCGCGCTGGCGGGTGCTTTTGTGGCATTCCTGCTGCTTGATATGACCCTGGGCCGTCCCGGCGGAATTACCGCAAAGGAAAGTGACCGCAGCTTCTACAGCAGAAATGCTGAGGCCGCAGAAACACCGGTAAAGAAAAAACGCTGGCCCGGTCGTAAAAAGATGCTGGCATTTCAGATAAGCTGGAGAGTGGCTATTGTGCTGCTGATTGTCGGGATTTTTGTGTGGGCCATGTGGCCTGAAACGGTGGCAGAGTATGTCGGACTTTCGGAGATGACCGGCGAGGTGACGGAAATCCACATAGAAAAATACACACCGGACAGTGATGAACGATTATTAGCAGAATATACAGGCGAAGAGGAGACAGAAACTCTCGTCGCACTTCTTGAGCAAACCAAATGCAGAAAATTCCTGATGGATGATTCTCCGGCGGGGCAGCAGCCGGGCTACGAAGTGACACTTATAACCAGTGAAGAAGAAAAAATTATTTTTATGGTGGAAGAAAACAAGTTCAAGGCAACCAGACCGGAACTGGACCTGATGGAAAAATCAGGAGATAACCTTCTGGTAATGTATCTTGACGGAGAAAAATTTGAACCACCGGAAGAACCGGGCAGTGACCAGGTTCAGGAAGGAGCAGCAAAGTGAGCATAATTGATACTTTTGATCCGGAACGCCGGGCAGTACTCAATCCGGAAGATGTGTACAAGCCGGTGGAGGGCTTTCCAGATACTGTGCTGGTGACTTTCAGCAAGAAAATTATTGATATTGCCCTGGAAATGTATGAGTGCAGCCCCTGCGCCTGGCTTTATGCAGGCGAAAAAGTGCCTGTATACTGTTTTGAGACCGGAAACTGCAGGCTGGGGATCATAAGGACTCACATGGGCGCGCCGATGACGGTGGCGCTGATGGAAGAACTCATTGCCATGGGCGGGCGGCAGTTTGTTTTCTTCGGATCCTGCGGCACGCTGGATGCATCTATTCCGGCAGGACACCTGATTGTACCGGAGGCTGCATACAGAGATGAAGGAACGAGTTATCACTACATGCCGGCATCGGCAGGAGATTTTGTGAATATACCTACGGCAGAGACAACAGCCGGAACAATTGAAGATATGGGCATCCCTGTAATCAGGACAAAAGTCTGGACAACTGACGGCCTCTACCGTGAAACCCGGGCCAATATGGCAAAAAGAGTTGCTGAAGGCTGCCGGGTGGTTGATATGGAGTGCTCGGCAATTATGGCAGCAGCAGCTTTCCGCGGTGTAAGAACATACCAGTTCCTCTATGCAGAGGACAATCTTGATGCAGTGGAGTGGGATCCCCGCACAATGGGCAGAGTCCCTGCATCTGCCAGCGAGCTTTACCTGAGAACAGCAGTGGAGACCGGATGCAGAGTAAATGTCGGAAAAGATAATTTTTAGCATAAAAATCGGACTAAAATATTGCTAAAATTGCTTTACCGTGCTATAACAAAAAGGTGATAGTTATCGCTGTAATTATAATGAAAGGAAGAAAAAAACAATGGACAAGTTTTTCAAGATTTCAGAAAGCGGTTCCTCCGTTAAAACTGAAATAATCGCAGGGCTTACAACTTTCTTTGCAATGGCCTACATCGTATTCGTTAACCCTAATCAGGTAACAGGTTTCACAGAAGGTCTGGATCAGATCTGGAATGCAGTTTATGTAGCTTCTATTCTGGCAGCAACAATCGGTACTTTGCTCATGGCACTTTATGCAAAGAAACCTTTCGCACAGGCTTGCGGTATGGGTCTTAACTCATTCTTCTTTGTAAGCTTTATTCTCCCACAGGTAATTTCCGGAGGAGATGCAGTGCAGGGTTACCAGGCAGGTCTTGTAATCATTCTGATTTCAGGTCTGGTATTCATGTTCTTATCTTTAACAGGAATCAGAACATTTATTGCCAAAGCAATGCCTGAATGTCTTAAAAAGTCAATTTCTGCAGGTATTGGTCTGTTTATCGCTTTCATTGGCTTCCAGAACGTAGGCATAATTCAGGCTAATCAGTATACACTGACTCAGTTTGTTGATATTCATGGCGCACTTAACAGTGAAGCAGGTCTTGTTTCTGTTGCACCTGCACTTCTGGCACTTTTAGGTTTTGCAATTATTGTAGTACTTGAAAAACTTCATGTAAAAGGAAATGTTATCATTGGTATTATTGCAATATCAATCATTTATTACCCTATTACCGGAACAGTGCCTTCCTTCGATATTACACAGGTAGGACAGTCTTTCAGAGATTTCGCCGCAGTGGGTATTACAGGTGTATTCCAGATTGAATCATGGAAACATGCTTTCAGTCCTGAATTTGTAGGCGGTGTGTTCAGTGCGATTATGTACGTAATCACTTTCTGCCTGGTCGATATGTTTGATACAATCGGAACTTTATACGGTACAGCGGCTCAGGCTGACATGCTGGACGAAAATGGTGACCCGACTGATCTTACAAAGTGCATGGCTTGCGACTCCACAGCTACAGTAGTTGGTGCTGTACTTGGTACTTCCACTTGTACAACTTTCGTAGAATCAGCTTCCGGTGTTGCAGCAGGCGGTAGAACAGGTCTTACAAGCCTTGTTGTAGCAATCTGCTTCTTCATCTGCTTATTCCTGACCCCGCTGGCAAGCATCGTTCCCGGCTGTGCGACTGCACCTGCACTTATTTACGTAGGCGTACTTATGCTGGGTAACTTCAAGAAAGTTGACATGGAAGATATGAGATCTGCAGCTCCTGCATTCCTCACACTGATTATGATGCCTCTTACCTACTCCATCGCAAACGGTATCGGTATAGGCTCAATTACTTATACAATCATTTCTGTTCTTACAGGAAAATTTGAAAAGAAGGACTTCGTAGTGGCAATTATCGGTTTACTTTTCTGCCTGAAGTTCATCTTTATCACAATGTAAAAATAAATCATTGTTGGGACATCTTCGGATGTCCCTTTTTTTATACTTGAAACCACTGCGCTAAAGGCGTATAATTAAAGGGTATGGTATTGCAATTTTTACTGTAAGAAAGGAAGTACCCCATGTTTTATGAAATGACCATCGCAGGTTTAAAAAGACAGCTGCCTATGTTCAAAGTGGCAGACAACGTATATATCGCTGCATTTATTCTCTTCGGTGATGTGGAAATCACAAAGGCAGCAGCAGCAGAACTTCTTAAAAAAGCACCTGAATTCGACATCATGGTAACAGCAGAAGCCAAGAGCATTCCGCTGATTTACGAAATGGCCCGCCAGGCAGGCGTAAATGATTATATAATCGCCCGCAAAGGACCTAAGGTTTATATGGAAAACATCATCACAACAGATGTTGACTCCATCACAACAGAAGGCCTGCAGAAACTCTGCATTGGTCAGAAGGAAATAGACCTGATGAAGGGCAAGAGAGTTCTCATCGTGGATGACGTTATCAGCACAGGAGAATCTCTCAAGTCTATCGAATACCTTGTAAACAAGGCAGGCGGCAATATCGTCGGCAGAATGGCAGTGCTTGCAGAAGGGGAAGCAGCTGACAGAGACGATATCATCTTCCTTGAAAAACTTCCGCTGTTCAATGAAGACGGAAGCGTAAAATAATTCAGAAAAAATTAAGAGCAGCCCGGCGGCTGCTCTTTTAATATACTCAGATTTATTACAAAGCGCTCAGGCTGCCGGTAATCATCATCCAGATTGACAGCAAAGCCAAGGCCAGAATCACAAGGGCAAGAATAAACTCATTTCTGCTTGCGAAGGGACTCAGCCCTTTTTCTTTTCGTCCAAGCGTGTAGACAATTATCCCCGGTGAGTAAAGGATTGTAGTAATAAGCACGTAGTCAAGACCGCCGGAATAAAGCATCCAGAAACCATATATGGTCCCGATAATGCCGAAAATTCTGGCTGCGGTCAGTGAACCACCACGCCCGTTTTCAAATCCTTCACCCTTAATAGAAATCTTCAGATAGTAGGCGGCACTGAGAAGATAAGGAACCATAATCATGGAAGTGCTCAGGGCATAAAAGGCCTGATAGGTTGAACTGCTGAAATAGCAGATAATCAGGAAAAGCTGGATTATACCGTTGGTCAGACACAGGGAAAATACTGGCGAACCATGCTTGTTTGCGCGGGCGAAGGCGTTCATAAAAACGCCTTGGCTGGCCGCCGAGTAAGGGCTGTCGGCGGCCAGGATGGTCCAGCCAAGCAGGGCTCCTGCCAGGGACAGGATGACACCGATGTTGATGAGCCCTGCACCCCAGGGACCAACCGCCCTCGCAAGTACCCAGGCCATCTGTGGGTTTTCCATGGCTGCAAGTTCTTCGTTTGGCACAACGCCAAGAGTAAGGATTGCGGTCAGCACGTAAATGGCCAGAATGCCGGCGAAGGCAGTAATTGAAGCTTTGCCCACGTCACTGGTCCGCTTTGCGCGGCCGGAGAGAACCACGGCACCTTCGATACCGATGAAGGACCAGACTGTGGCTGAGGTTGTGGCTTTCACCTGGTCGGAGAGGGGCAGGCTGCCGTCGCCCCAGAAGTTTTCCATGAAGATATCCGGGTCGAAAGCTCCGACGAAAATCACCGCAACAACAAAGACCAGAATAGGCACCATTTTTGCCAGGGTTGTGATGATGTTGATGGCTGCGGCCTCGTGAACACCGCGGAGCACAAGCCAGTTTACCAGCCAGAGAACCACGGAAGCGCACACAATGGACACTAGATTATTGCCGCTGCCGAAGGCAGGGATAAAGTAGCCTATGGCCCCGAAGAGCAGGGTAAGATAAGACACATTGCAAAGGAATGCACTGGCCCAGTAACCCCACACTGAATTGAAACCCACAAAAGGCCCGAAGCCTTCGCTGGCATAACTGTACACCCCGTTGGTCAGGTCGGGGCGGACTTTGTTCAGACCGAAGTAGCACATCATAAGGCCCAGCATGCCCACGCCACAGATGGCCCAGCCGATGAGAATTGCGCCGGTATGCGCACCGGATGCGGCCATGTCACCGGTGATTGTGAAAATACCGCTGCCGATGGTGGAACCGATAATCAGGGCGGTCAGCCCGGTAAAACTGAGTTTTTGTTCTTCCATTCTATTTTTTCCTCCAGAATACTTGACAATTATATAGATATGTATTATTGTATTAATCAAATAGTACAATAATACAACCGGCAGAATCATGCAAAAGGAATTTCTGCCAATGAAGCTAGTATTTACATTTTGAAGATAAATTATAAGGAGGCAGATGTTTATGGATAAAAAATTAGAAGATAATATGCCGATTTATGTGCAGATAATGAACCGTGTCCGCGAAGCAATCGCAGCAGGGGAGCTCAGGCCCGGGGAACGCGTGCCGTCAGTAAGAGAAATGGCTCAGCAGTTTGAGGTGAACCCCAACACAATGCAGCGTGCCCTCAATGAGCTTGAAAGAGAAGGACTGCTTGAGTCCGAGCGTACTGCAGGGCGTTTTGTTACGGAAGATAAGGCTCTCATCGGCAAACTGAAAAAAGAGATGGCAGAGACTACTGTGGATGCTTTCCGCAGGGAAATGGCGGCTCTTGGCTTCAGCGACGAGGAAATGCTGGACTTTTTTCGCAAAAGATGTCAGGTGACCGGAGGCGGACAGCTGGAAAGGATAGGCTAGTATGGGGGATGTAATCAATATGGAAAATAGAAATGGCCTGAAACTGGTGGAGAACCCGCCTGTGGTTGTCATAAAAAATGTGAGCAAGTCATTTGAGACTGTACGGGCTCTGGAAAATGTTAATCTGGAAATTCCGGAGGGGCGCATAATAGGACTTCTCGGGCCCAACGGCAGCGGCAAGACCACTCTTTTAAAAATTCTTGCCGGCTTTTACACTCAGTATGACGGAGAAGTGACTATCGACGGGTATCACATCGGTGCAGAAACCAAGGCCAGAGTTGCCTATCTGCCTGACAAAGACGGTCTGCCACAGGACATGGCAGTAAACGACATTATTAAACTTTATTCGACGTTTTTCGACGATTTCGATCAGGAAAAATGCCTTGAACTTCTCAAGGTTTTCAACATCCGCGAAACTGCAACTCCCAAGGAAATGTCCAAAGGCGTAATCGACAAGCTTCAGGTATGCCTGCTCATGTCACGAAGAGCCCGCCTCTATCTGCTGGATGAACCTATCGGAGGTGTGGATATTGAAGCCCGCGACCATGTGCTGGACCTGATTCTTGAAAACTTCAATCCTCAGGGAACAATGATAATCGTTACACATCTGGTCCGCGACATTGAAAGGCTTTTTGATTCGGTAATCGTCCTTAAAGATGGCAAAATAGAGGCTTTCGAAGAAAGCGACAGCCTGCGGGCACGTTACGGCGGCAGCCTGGAAGAAGCACTCAAGGAACTTTTCCGCGAGTAAAACAAAAGGGGTTTAATATATGATACTAAAAAGCAAATTTATAAAAACTTTCATAGCAATCATTCTCATCATTGCTCTTGCGCTGGGTTTGATGATGGGCTGGCAGCCCGGCGGGCACGAGTTTTCTGCGGAAAAGATGGCAGAGCTCACAGGTGAAAACTTTGAAACCATTTTCCCAATCGGCAGGTACAGGGAGATTTATGTTGCCGACGCAGAAAAGGGCCTGTTCGTGGTGAAAAATGGTGCCAAGCAGCAGGGTGATGAGGGTGAGTTCAGCATTGTTGATGCGGAAGACAATTTCCTTTGTGCCCTGCCATACAGCCATGTGCAGGAACATGTGGGCAGCAGTTTTGCCATGGTTGAAGACGGAGCCTGGTACTATGTCAACGCGGAGATTTCAGCAGAGACAGGTACGCCGCCAAAGCAGGGTCACGACCGTGTAGAACTCAGCGCAAAGGGAGGTTACGCGCTCCTCAAGGACGGAGACCAGTACGTAGTCGCAGATTCGGAAGGCAAAGACGTTTACACGCCGCAGGACCGGGGCACCGGCAGCAAAGCTCCGTATTTTATGGGGCCTGAAGGATATATAATCGAAAGAGATCCTGATGACAGACAGTACATTGTAAACGTAAGAACCGGTGAAACCGAATACGAAGTGCCTGAAAAAATCAGAGCCTCTGCCTACAAAGGCGGCCTTTGGTTCATGGACTGCGCCGGTGAGACTGACGGGCTGAACTTTTCGTACTTTTATGCACTGGACGAAGATTTCAATCTGACAGCAGACGGCGGAATATTCACTGCGTACAATATAAGCAGCGACAGCTCCGATAAATATGTGAGCGTGCAGCAGGAATACGATGTTGATTACAGCACCCGTGATGTTCTGGCCGACATG
>JAFQHT010000102.1 GCA_017397825.1 Bacillota bacterium
CAATGAAACTTGCTGAACTGTACGGCGTAGACCCGCATAAAGCTGAAATTGCAGCGCTTTTCCACGATATGTACAGAGGCGTTTCTGAAAATTCGCTCAATTATTATGTAAAACATCTCGGAATGGACAAAAAATACATTAACAACGCAAACCTGGCCCACGGCAAGATTGCGGCTATTATCATGGAAAGAGATTTTGATGTTGATGACAAGGACATTGTAAACGCTGTTTCTTACCATACAACAGGCCGAGCAGGAATGTCCACGCTGGAAAAAATCATCTACATTGCAGATGCAGTAGAGCCGGGCAGAGTATATCCGGGAGTTGAGGAAATCCGCAGGATGGCTTTCGAAGACCTGGATATGGCATGTCTGATGTCCATGAAGAGCACTGAAAATTTTGTAAAGTCCGCAGGAAAATTTTTAGATCCGGATACAGTACTCGCAAGAGAGTATTTAGAGAATATTATAAATAATAAATAAAGGAGAAAATAAATGACAATTAAGGAGTATGCATTACTTGCCGGCAAAACATTATCCGACAAGAAAGCTCAGGATATCGTAGTTATCGACATTCAGGGCAAGGCTTCCTTTGCAGACTATTTCGTAATCGCTTCCGGCGGTTCCGAAAGACAGGTCAACGCACTTGTTGACGATGTCGAAGATGCACTGGCAAAAGAAGGCCTTTTCGCAAAATCCATCGAAGGTAAACAGAACTCCGGCTGGGTTCTTATGGACTTCGGTGACATTATTGTAAACGTTTTCACTAAAGAACAGCGTGAAAAATACAATATTGAAAAAGTTTGGGGAGACTGCAATTTCATTGAAGTGGAGGAATAAACTTAGAAATGAACGAAAGATATAATTTTAGCGAAATTGAAAAGAAATGGCAAACATACTGGGAAGAAAACCACAGCTTCAAAACAGTAGAAGATGAATCCAAAGAAAAATACTACTGCCTTGAAATGTTCCCATACCCATCAGGTAAACTTCATATGGGTCATGTAAGAAACTATTCTATCGGTGACGTAGTAGCCAGATTCAAAAAAATGGACGGTTACAATGTTCTTCATCCAATGGGATGGGACTCTTTCGGTCTTCCTGCAGAAAATGCTGCAATCAAGCACGGAACTCATCCAAGTGAATGGACATGGAACAACATGGCAGAAATGCGCGCACAGCTCAAGGAACTTGGTCTTGCTTACGACTGGGACAGAGAAGTTGCAACATGCCACGAAGATTACTACAGATGGATGCAGTGGATTTTCATCCAGTTCTACAAGAAGGGTCTTGCATACAAGAAGGAAAACCCTGTAAACTGGTGTCCTGACTGCCAGACTGTACTTGCAAACGAACAGGTAGTTGACGGATGCTGCGAAAGATGTAAATCACCTGTGGGCAAGAAGAACCTTTCCCAGTGGTATCTGAAGATTACTGATTATGCTGACAGACTGCTTGACAACCTTGAAACTCTTGACGGATGGCCAAATAAGGTTAAGGTTATGCAGAAAAACTGGATCGGCAAGTCCACTGGTGCTGAAGTACAGTTTGAAATCAAAGATTACGAAGAAACACTTACAGTTTTCACAACTCGTGTAGATACTATTTACGGTACAACTTATATGGTACTGGCTCCTGAATATCCTTCAGTTCTCAATATGGTTGAAGGTACTGAATATGAACAGCCTGTTAAGGAATACATCGAAAAGGTTGAACATATGAACGATATCGAAAGAACTTCCACAACCAACGAAAAGACTGGTGTTTTCATCGGTAAGTACGCAATCAACCCATTCACAAAGAAGGAAATTCCTATCTACATTTCCGACTATGTACTCATGGGTTATGGTACAGGCGCAGTAATGGGCGTTCCTGCACACGACCAGAGAGACTTTGAATTTGCAACAAAGTTCGGTCTTGACATTATCCCTGTAGTAGATCCTGGTGATCCTGAAGTTGATCTTAATAACCTTACTTGTGCATGTGCTGCAGAAGGTACACTTATCAACTCCGACGAATACAACGGAATGAACAACAAGGAAGCAATCGAAAAATTTGCTGAAGTTGTTGAAGAGTGGGGCATCGGTAAGAAGACTGTAAACTACAGACTGAGAGACTGGCTCATTTCCAGACAGAGATACTGGGGTACACCAATCCCTATGATCTACTGCGAACACTGCGGCTGGGTTCCTGAAAAAGAAGAAAACCTTCCTGTACTTCTTCCTACAGATGTTGAATTTACAGGCAAGGGCGAATCTCCTCTTACAACATCTGCTACTTTCGGCAAGACAACTTGTCCTGTATGCGGAGCTCCTGCAAGAAGAGAAATGGATACAATGGATACTTTCCTTGACTCCTCATGGTACTTCTTAAGATACACTGACCCTAAGAACAGCGAAGCAGCATGGGATCCTAAGAAGGCTAACTACTGGATGAATGTTGACCAGTACATCGGTGGTGTAGAACATGCAATTCTTCACCTTATGTACGCAAGATTCTTCAACATGTTCTTCTATGATTTAGGACTTGTTAAGACTGAAGAACCGTTCAAGAACCTCCTGACTCAGGGTATGGTAAACAAGGACGGCAAGAAGATGAGTAAGTCCATCGGTAACGTAGTATCTCCTGAAGAAATCATCAAGAAATACGGCGCAGACACAGCAAGACTTTTCATTCTCTTCGCAGCACCACCTGACAGAGAACTTGACTGGTCTGATGCCGGTGTAGAAGGAAGCTACAGATTCCTTAACAGAGTATACAGACTTGTATACGAAGTAACAGAAAAATATCCTGAAATTCCTGCAACTTACACAGTTGAAGGTTCAGCAGACAAATCCCTGAACTACATGCTTAACGCAGCAATCAAGAAAGTAAGCGAAGACGTTGGCGGAAAGTTCAGCTTCAATACTGCAATTTCTTCCATCATGGAACTTGTAAACGAAATGTACAAGTA
>JAFQHT010000103.1 GCA_017397825.1 Bacillota bacterium
AGGCAGAGTGCCTGCTTCCCTTTCATTCTGAGCCATGATTTCGCCGTTAAGCTGACGCATGGTTTCCACATTTTTTCCTTCGTAGCAGGAAGTAGGATATCCGTAGTAGGACCAGAGGAAAGAGCAGATTTTCATTTCTTTTCCAGGTGGAACAAGCTGAGTCAGTTTTTCAGGTGTAAGTTCCACGATTTCGCCCGGTCCCAGTTCATATTCATCCTTGTAATCAAGTTTACTGTAAGCAAATGATTCGAATGAAACACAGTGTCCGTCTTCATTCTTGCCGATGAGTACAGGGATTCTTCCCAACTTGTCTCTTGCAACAAGAAGTGAACCGTCTTCCTTCAGGATTAGAATTGAACATGTTCCTTCAATAAGCTTCTGTGCACGCTGGATACCTTCCACGAAATCATTTTTCTGGCTGATGAGAGCTGCAACAAGTTCAGTTGTATTGATTCTGCCGCCGGTCATCGCATCAAAATGTCCGCCTGCAACGCTCAGGTACTCATCTATCAGCTCATCCATGTTATTGATTTTTGCAACCATGCAGATTGCATATGTACCAAGTCTTGAACGGATAAGCAGAGGCTGCGGATCAGTATCACTGATACAACCGATTGCCGCATTGCCCTGCATTTCGTTTAAAATATTTTCAAATTTAGTTCTGAACGGAGAGTTTTCAATATTGTGAATTTCTCTCTGCATTCCGATTTTTTCATCGTAGGCCGCCATACCGCCGCGGCGTGTTCCAAGGTGTGAGTGATAGTCAGTACCGAAGAAAACATCTACCATGCAATCTTTTTTAGATGTGACCCCAAAAAATCCACCCATTTAAAAGTTCCTCCTATTGTCTGCTGTCTGCCTTTATGCGAAGAAAAGTTCGGAAAGTGTCATTGGGTCAATATACTGACCGTCTTTGTAAACACGCATGTTACCGGAAGCGATTTCGTCGATTAACATTACCTTGCCTTCTGCATCGTAACCGAATTCGAACTTGATGTCATAAAGTACGAGGCCTTTTTCCTTAAGGTCGTCTGCTACGATCTGAGTAATCTGCTGAGTCATAACCTTGATATCTTCGTACTGCTGTTCAGTCATTACGCCGAGAGCTACTAAACCGTCCTTAGTTACTAATGGGTCACCTAAAGCATCGTTCTTGAAAGTAGTTTCAACATATGCAGGAAGATCTGCACCTTCTTCGATGTACTGACCATATCTTCTGAAGAAGCTTCCTACCGCCTTGTGACGGCAGATTACTTCCAGACCCTTACCGAATACCTTACCTGGAAGAACTTCCATAGTAGTGTTTTCAAGGTCTGCGCTTACGAAATGAGTCTTGATGCCTGCTGCATTTACTTTTTCGAAGAAGTAAATGGACATACGGAGGTTAACATCACCTACGCCGTCGATTGTAAGGCCTACAGAGTTTTCACCTGGGTCGAAAACGCCGTCTTTGCCAGTGCAGTCATCTTTGAATTTTAAAAGGTAGTTACCATTTGCAAGTTCATAAACGTCTTTGGTCTTTCCTGTGTAAACATGTTTCATCATTTCCATTTTTTTAAGCTCCTTTTTTATTTTAAATTTAATTTTTAACTTTTTTAATCTTTGGTTGTCTGGTTATTAAATTATTTGTTTTTTATTATTTGTTGTATTTTTCTTCAACCTTACGGTTTTTTTCAAGTACTGTTTCGGCAGAAGCTGCTCTCTTGGCATCAAGTTTTTCTGCAAGTTCTTTATCTTCGATGGCCAGCATCTGGATGCACAGAAGTGCTGCGTTGGAAGCTCCGTTGATTGCTACTGTTGCAACAGGAATACCTGAAGGCATCTGCACTGTTGAAAGCAGAGCGTCCATACCGTCTAAATGAGTTGATTTTACAGGTACTCCCACTACAGGAAGAGTAGTGTTGGCAGCAAGGGCACCTGCCAGATGGGCTGCCATACCTGCAAAACCAATGATTGCACCGAAGCCATTTGCTCTGGCATTCTTTGCAAATTCTGCTGCAGGCACTGGAGTTCTGTGTGCTGAGTATACGTGCACTTCATAAGGCACGCCGTATTCTTCAAGGGTTGCGATGGCTTTTTCCACTACTGGAAGGTCGCTGTCGGAACCCATTACAAGGCCTATTTTTTTGCTCATAATATCCTCCACTTTATATAAATAATAATTACGATTTGTCAACGAAAAAAGGGCGCATTTATCCCTTGTATAAGGAACAAATACGCCCAGACGGTCGGCAATCCAAGCTTCCTGCTCCCCCGCGGTACTCCGCGTTCCGTCAGTCACAAAAAGCTGTCCAAAGATAGTTTCATTATATCAATTTGCTTCTTAAAATGCAAGAAAAAACCTGTGTTTTTTGCAAAGAAAGCGACCTTATTTTACCTTATGTTCCGCATCACAGTACGCACATCTGTAAACCTTGTTTTCTCTGTCAACAAGCTTGAATCTGTGCACGATTTCCTGCTCTACGGAAGTGATGCATCTTGGGTTTTTGCACTTTGCTACGTTTGTAAGCGTTTCAGGTAATTCCATGTGAACTTTCTTTACCTTCTTGCCGTCTTCAACAAAGTTTACTGTAATGTTGCTGTCAACATAGCCCAGTAAATCGAAGTCAAGGTCAATCTTGGCATCGATTTTTAAAATATCCTTTTTACCGTACTTTGTACTGTCTGCGTTAGTGATGATTGCTACGCATGCATCAACTTTATCCAGACCTAATAAGTTATATATTAAAATGCTCTTGCCCGCTTTGATATGGTCAATAACAACTCCGTTTTTTACGCCGTCAATATTCATTTATGTACCTCCTGAATTTATTTCCTGAACTTAAGCAATTAAGCCTCTCTCTTGATTCCGAGAAGGAAAAGGATGAGAGCCATTCTGATATGCTTGCCGCAAAGTGCCTGGAAGAAGTAACATGCTCTAGGGTCATTGTCAACTTCCACAGAGATTTCATTTACTCTTGGCAGCGGATGCATGATTGTAAGGTCAGCTTTTGCAGGTTCAAGTTTCTTCAGGTCGAGGATGAAGCTGTCTTTCAGTCTGATGTAGTCTTCTTCGTTGAAGAATCTTTCTCTCTGGATTCTTGTCATGTAGAGAATATCCAGTTCAGCCATTGCTTCTTCGAGAGTTTCAACTTCTTTCCAGTCTGCGCCTTCAGCATTCATTCTTTCTTTTACATAGTCAGGAACCTGAAGTTCTTTAGGAGAAATAAGTACGAACTTGATTCCTTCATATCTGAGCATAGCTTCAATAAGGGAATGTACAGTTCTTCCGAACTTAAGGTCTCCGCAAAGGCCTACTGTCATGTTGTTAAGTCTGCCCTTCTTTCTCTTGATAGTGAGAAGGTCTGTTAAAGTCTGTGTTGGGTGGAAATGTCCGCCGTCACCGCCGTTGATAATAGGAACTGTGGTTCTCTGTGCAGCAACGATAGGCGCACCTTCCTTAGGATGTCTCATTGCGATGATGTCTGCATAGCAGCCTACTGTCTGAATTGTATCGGATACACTTTCGCCTTTAGCTGCGGAACTTGATGAAGCTTCGGAGAATCCAAGAACACTTCCGCCCAGTTCAAGCATTGCCGCTTCAAAGCTGAGTCTTGTTCTTGTGGATGGTTCGAAGAAAAGAGTTGCAAGTTTCTTGTGTGCACAGATATCTTCATAAGCACTGTGATTTGCTACGATATCGTCTGCAACTTCGATTAACTGATCGATTTCTTCAATGGTCAGGTCAGTAATGTTGATTAAATTTCTGATTTCGCTCATTTTTTTCCTCCAATTTATTTCATCCGGCTTAAGCAGTCGGGTTTTTGCATTATTATTTCATCCAGCTTTCGTCGGATGGATTGTTTCTGAACTGCAGAATTCTTTCCTTGTCTTCTGCCTTGATGTAGCCTGTGTCAGCTGCAACTTCAACTAAAGCGTCAAGGTCGCAGAGGCTTACATTTTTAACTTCTGCTTCGGCCATTCTGTCGATGCCCTTTTTCATGCCGTATGTGAAAATGCTTGCAATTCCAAGGACTTCAGCACCTGCTTCTCTGAGAACTTTTACGCAGTCGATTGCGGATCCGCCTGTGGAGATAAGGTCTTCGATAACTACTACTTTCTGGCCAGGAAGGAGTTTGCCTTCAATCTGGTTAGTTCTGCCGTGGTCCTTAGCGGAGCTTCTTACATAGCCCATAGGAAGGTTCATAAGGTGACCAACGATTGCTGCATGTGCAATACCTGCTGTGGATGTTCCCATGAGAACTTCACATTCAGGGTAGTGTTCCTTAACTGTCTGCGCAAGGCCTTCTTCAACAGCAGTTCTTACTTCAGGTGCTGTGAGAGTGAGTCTGTTGTCACAGTAGATAGGGCTCTTGATGCCGCTTGCCCATGTAAAAGGTTCTTCCGGTCTTAAGAAAACCGCTTCAATTGATAACAATCCTTCTGCAATTTTTTTCTTTAATTCCATTACTAATTCTCCTTTATCTATCTTAAATACGTTATTAACTATTCAGTCTGCAGTCCGCCCAGATTAACCTACAAACTCTTCCATGCATCTTCTGTATGCTGCTACAGGGTCTGCCGCCTGCGTAATAGGACGACCTACTACAATATAGTCAGAGCCCAGTTCCTTAGCCTTGGCAGGAGTAGTTACACGTACCTGGTCTCCTTTTTCGCCGTCAGCAAAACGTACGCCAGGAGTTACTGTGCAGAAACCTTCGCCGCATGCTCCGTGTACCACAGGGGATTCAAGCGGTGAGCATACAACGCCGTCAAGGCCTGCTTTCTTGGCATTCTGTGCATAGTGCATTACTACATCTTCCAGCTTGTGGTCGATGAGAAGATCATTTTTCATTCTTTCTTCATCAGTAGAAGTGAGCTGGGTTACAGCGATGAGAAGCGGACGTGTGCCGTCAGGTCTTGTGAGCCCTTCGATTGCAGCTTCCATCATTGCAACAGTACCTGCTGCGTGGAGATTTGTCATATCCACGTCAAGGTCGGAAAGCACGCTCATTGCCTTCTTTACTGTGTTAGGGATATCGTGGAGCTTAAGGTCGAGGAAAATCTTGTGACCTCTCTTTTTGATTTCCTTTACGACTTCCGGACCTTCTGCATAGTAAAGTTCCATACCGATTTTTACATATGGTTTTTCTTCAGTGAAGTTGTCAAGAAACTTGAAAGTCTCTTCTGCTGTGCTGAAATCACATGCAATAATTACGTCCTTACCCATTAGTGTGCTCCTCCTATAATTTCCTTTAAATCTTTGATATTATACTTTTCCATTACCCTTGGTAAATCTTCGATGATTTCCTTGCTTGCAAAAGGATTTACAAGGTTTGCTGCTCCGATTTCAACAGCAGTTGCTCCTGCAAGCATCATTTCAATCACTTCTTCTGCGCTCTGAACTCCGCCCATACCAACTATAGGAAGCTTCACCGCATCATAAACCTGGTAAACCATTCTCAGTGCCACAGGCAGGATTGCATGGCCGCTGAAACCGCCCATCTTGTTTGCAATTACAGGCTGCTTGGTCTTGAGATTTATGCGCATGCCCAGAAGTGTATTGATAAGGCTGATACCGTCAGCACCTGCTGCTTCACAGGCTCTGGCAATTTCAGTGATGTCTGTTACATTTGGTGAAAGCTTGATGAGCATAGGTTTCTTTGTCACCTTGCGTACTGCTGCTGTCACCTCTTCTGCAGCCTTCGGAGAAGTTCCGAAAGCCATGCCGCCGCCGTGTACATTAGGGCAGCTGATATTGATTTCAAACCATCCGATATGCTTGTTTGCAACCGGATCGTTTTCAAGCTTTGAAACGGTCTGAACATAATCGTCCACGCTGAAACCGCTCACATTGGCCATTACAGGCTTGTGGAAAACCTTTGCCATTTCAGGTATTTCGTGTGCGATTACCGCATCCACGCCAGGATTCTGAAGACCTACAGCATTGATCATGCCGTCAGGACATTCTGCGATTCTTGGCAGAGGATTACCGAATCTTGGTTCCAGTGTTGTACCCTTGAAAGAAAAAGTTCCAAGGCAGTTTATATCATAAAGTTCTGCAAACTCATAACCGTAACCGAAAGTTCCGGAGGCAGGGATTACAGGGTTGTCCATTTCGATGCCGCACAGCTCAACTTTAGTGCTTAACTTCTTGTCTACCATATGATTTCCTCCCTTTCCAGAACAGGACCGTCCTTGCAGATTCTCTTGTTACCGTATTTAGTCTTGCATGAGCAGCCCATGCATGCGCCGAAACCGCAGCCCATGCGTTCTTCAAAACTGTACTGACCGCTTGTCTGGGCAATTGCTTCGATTGCCTTGAACATAGGAAGCGGACCGCATGTGAAGAAATATGAGTATTCAAGATCCTTCATCACATCAGTAACAAAACCCTTTGTTCCTACGCTACCGTCAGCAGTTGCGATGTGAACTTCCGCACCCAGCTTTTCAAACTCCTCAGCGTAGAAAACTTCTTCTGCACTGTTGAAGCCCAGGATAACCTGAACCTTGTGCTGCGGATTTGCAGCCAGGAGGGCTTTGGCAAGCCCGTACATCGGCGGCACACCAACTCCGCCGCCGATGAGCAGCGGACATTCTCCGGCCTTGCTCACATTGTATCCGTTGCCAAGGCCGGTGAGAATGTCCAGCTCCTGGCCGCAGACCATGTCTGCCATAACTTCTGTGCCTGCTCCGACAACTTTGTAAATAATTGTCAGTTCGTTTTCCTTATAGTCACACACTGAAATAGGTCTTCTGAGGAACAGTCCGTCAATTTTGATATTGACAAACTGCCCTGGCGCAGTCAGCGCACTTGTATCCCCTTCAAGGACCATTTTCATGGTGTTCTTTGCAATTTCGATATTTTCTTTGATTTCAAAGATTCCCTGTTTCATGAGTTCTCCTTATTCTTCAGTTATTCTGCCTTATAAACTTCCTTGCCGCCGCAGACATTGAGGACACATCTGCCGTAAACTTTATGTCCTGCAAACGGTGTTGCTCTGCCCTTTGTGGCAAATTCTTCAGGATTAACTTCGTATTCTTCGCCAAGCTCCCATACTGCGTAGTCACCGCTTTCTTCGGCGGATGGCAGTCCGAAACGCTTACGAGGGTTTTCGCTCATCAGCTTCACGAGCTGCTCCATGGTCATGATGCCTGTCTTCACAAAATGTGTATACATGACAGGAAATGCTGTTTCCAGTCCTACAATGCCCATTGCACTGTCTTTCAGACCTCTTGATTTTTCTTCTTCGCTGTGTGGTGCATGGTCTGTTGCAATCATATCAATTGTGCCGTCCAGCAGGCCTTCAATAAGTGCCTGACGGTCTTCCGCACTTCTGATCGGCGGGTTCATTTTGAAACGTGCATCTTCCTGCAGGTCTTCATCACAGAACACCAGATAGTGAGGTGCTGTTTCGCAGGTTACATCCACGCCTCTTGCTTTGGCCTTTCTGATTACTTCCACCGTTTCCTTGGTTGAAATGTGACATACATGGTAGCTGCAGCCAGTTTCTTCTGCCAGCTTCAGGTCTCTTTCAACAGGTTTCCATTCGCTGGCTGAGTTGATGCCCTTGTGGTCGTGTGCCTTTGCATACTCGCCGTCGTGAATGTAGCCGCCTGCTCTTTCTTCCATGTCTTCGCAGTGAGCCACAATCATTTTGCCCATTGCTTTGGCCCGGAGCATCGCTTCCTTCATCAGCTTCTTGTCGTTGAGGCCTACGCCGTCATCACTGAAACCGATTACATGTGGCGCCATTGCCTCAAGATCTGCCATTTCCTTGCCTTTTTCGCCAACTGTAATTGCACCGTAAGGGATTACATTGATTACCGCATCCTTTTCGATGATATTCAGCTGCTGCTGCAGGTTTTCCATGCAGTCAGGCACAGGATTGAGATTTGGCATTGAGCAGACCCAGGAATATCCTCCCCGTGCTGCTGCCTGCGTACCTGTTTTAATAGTTTCCTTATAAAAAAATCCCGGCTCTCGTAAATGAACATGAACATCTACAAAAGAAGGGACAATTATTGCGTCTTTATCAAGTTGAGAAATAAGGGAATCAATTTTCCCTTTGTTTGTTTCGTTTAAAATGTCTGTGTGCAGAAATAGGTTCTTCATTTTTGCTCCTTAAATTCGCTTTTCCAACAAAAAAACTTGCCTCTTCGGCAAGCTACGTTCATAAAAACCTACGGGCATAGTACTCCCCGTGCATACTTTTTTATATGACCATCTTGCCGATCTCTCTGTATCGTCTTAAAGATTTTTTCCATCAATTATATTATCATATAATCCGGATATATGTCAATAAAATGATTATGCTTTTTTATGTTTTTCCGGTGAAATCTCCTTTGACAAAATCACCGCTTAAATGATATACTTGTCTCTGCATGACTGGCCATTTAAGGAGGAAAAAATGTCAGACACTTTAATATTGATTTTTGAACTTATAGGCACTGTTGCCTTTTCAGTTTCCGGCGCACTTACCGGTATAAAAAAGAAAATGGATATTCTCGGAGTTATAATCCTGGGCCTTACAACAGCTGTAGGCGGCGGTGTAATCCGTGACCTGATTCTGGGAAATACTCCGCCAAATACGTTCCGCAATCCTGTATATGCAGCAGTTGCAATCGTGACGGCAATTATTGTTTTCCTGCCGCCGGTCTACAGACTTCTTTTCAAAAGCCAGAGGTTATATGATCTGATCATGCTCTGGATGGATGCTCTCGGACTCGGCATATTCACAGTTGTAGGTATTCAAGTTGCTCACACCATGGGCGACAGCATCGGTACTCACAGTGCATTCCTGATGATTTTCGTAGGCGTGGTAACAGGCGTAGGCGGCGGCGTTATCCGTGATATGATGGCCGGGGATCCGCCTTACATATTTGTAAAACATTTCTATGCCAGTGCATCTTTAATCGGAGCACTTATATCAATCATAATGTGGCATAATATCGGCAGCGCAACTGCCATGATAGCAGGAACCGCAACAATTGTAGTGCTCCGCCTGATGGCCGCAAAGTTCCGCTGGAGCCTGCCTAAAGCAGATATCGAATAATTTTAACCATCAAAAAAGTTTTCCCGGTCAGGGAAAACTTTTTCTGTTTTTTGAAGCTGTTTAATCATTCTGTGAATAGTACCCTCCCGGCTGATCATTTACCCAGGCGTACTTTTCCAGGAAAATATAGTCCATGAGCCCGTCATTGCGGTGCATACCGTATTTTTCCTTGCAGGCATCGGTAGTCCATCTGAACTTATGGATTTCAAAGCTCTTGCTCCTGGTGCTGCTATCTTCTTCTTTAAACTCAACCAGAGTGGCAGGCATGCTCAGTAATATATCAGCATCGTACTCAAAACTCAGCATGTCCTCCCATCTATATTCGTAACTCCTTATCGGAGAATGGAATTCGTAGCCCTCTTCAGTAATCATTTCATAATTATATCTGCAGAAAACCACCAGCAGTATGGCAATTACAATCACTGCCAAAGTGAAAATCACTGTTCCCTTCTTAGTAGTTTCCTCTTTTTCCAGTTCATTTTCTTTGGCAACGCCAATAGCGATTTCATACAGGTCAATAGCTCCCACATATACAATAATTGCCTCAACCACAGTTACCACAATCGCTCCCATCCAGTTAAAAGGCAGTATATATGCTACTGCACCAACTACTGTCTGGTCCACAGGCTGCAGAACCAGCCACAATACCAGATTCACTGCCGCAGCTGCAAGCCCTGCCAGAATTCCTACAAGATTACTGCCCTTTCCTGTACCGAATGATTCACGGGTATATATTTCTTCTTCTGATTCTTCTTCCGCAGCTTCAGCCTCTTCTTCTCTTTCACATTCAATCCTGTAATCATCATCAATTTCCCGCTGTCTCTTATCAGTAAAGTGGAATACCACACTGACCACAGCAACAATGGCCCAGTAAATACCGGCAATCAGCAGAATCTTATCGTTATATATAATTGCAAGAATCACCGCAGCAATAAAAGCTACCGCCAGAATTCTGAAAGTTATTTTTTTATGCATCAGGCCCTCCTCAGACGTTTTTTAAAATATACCACAAAAAGAATTCCCATGGCAATGCCACGGGAATTCTTTTTTGTGATTATTCTATGTAATTGTGTATTACTTTTCTTTATTGTCCTTCAGAATCATTCTCTTCTTATCCTTGGAGTACGTCCATGTCTTTGTGGAAAGCTTAGGGCACTTGGCTGCAGTGATTGCAGAAACCTTGGTTGCCTTGGCAGTCCAGTCTTTCCATGTAATTGTGGAGTTGCCATAAGCCTTGGCAGAGCTTGTATAATAGTTGTTGTAAATATTACGTTTTGATACGATATCAGCGCCGCTGTATGTACCTAAAATAGAACCTCTGAACTGAGTTTCTCCTGTAATCTTACCTGTATTGTAGCAGCTTGTGATTTTTCCGCCTACAACATAACCGTTACCTGCAATACCGCCGATGCTGATATGGTCGCCCTTTACAGCTGATGCAATTGCTGCAGTATTATAGCAGTTCTGCGTATCATAAGTTTCTCCGACAACACCGCCCACTTTGGTAAGACCGCTCTTGATGGAAACGGAAACTTTACCCTTGTTGTAGGATTTAGTCAGTTTCTTGTCATTTCCTGTTGCACCTCTACCGAGCAGGCCGCCGATATAAGCTTCTCTTACTTTTCCGGAAACAGTTACAGAACCCTTATTGTAGCTCTTTGTACAGGATACAGCTTCGCCTGCAACACCTGCAATATTGGCAGTACCTTCGTTTAATCCGCTCACTTTGATCTTTCCTGTGTTGTAGCAGGATGTGAGAGTTTCCGCTTTATTTGTAACGCCGGCCACATTGACAGTTCCTGTTGATTCTCCTGTATCAACAAGTTTAACTGTAATATCTCCGCTGTTTCTTGATGATGAGAACTTGATCTGTGAAGCATTGACAACACCAAGGATTGATAAATCAGTTGCGAAACCTTCAAATGTAATATCGCCGGTATTGGAACAGCTCTTTACTGTAGCACCCTTACTGATAAAAGAAGATAAACCTGCAATCTGTACTGTACCTAATGCATAAGTGCCTGTAACGATATTGGCATTGATATCAAGCTTGCTCTTGCAGCTTGTTATTGCTTTTGCATCAACAATGTAAGTGGAAAGACCGCCGAATGAGTAACCTGCCCGGTCATTGATTCCGCTCAGATTCACTGTACCTTCCAGCGTAATTTTTTCGAATGTACAGCCATTATCTGCCCAATATGTAAGGACGCCGAATTTCATACCCGCGTCAGAGCTGATGTTAATATTGATATCTGACAGAGTAAGGTTCTTAAATGTTGCACCGCTGCATTTGCCGAAAAGGGCACTGCCCTGAATATAGCCACCGTTATGGTTGAAAGTGATACCAATCAGTTTATGGCCGTTGCCGTCTAAAGTACCATAGAAAGCAGTCTTTGGCGGATATTCATACTTGAACAGTGTAAAACCTTCAGGGATTTCAATATCCGCTGTGAGGTAGTACTTGCCGTATGGATCGTTTTCAATAGCCTTGAGCTCTTCCAAAGTAGCAATCGGTGTACCTTCCGGTGTTTCTGCTGCGTATGCCATGCCTGTTGTTCCGAAGCACATTGTGAACATAACAGCCAGTACCAGGAGTGTTGTCAATATTCTTTTCTTCATAAGTCTTTCCTCCCTGAAAAACTATAATAACAGTATTGTATGACTATACCTTATCACTTTTTAAGGGCAAAAAAAGAAAAAGGCACGAATGGTGCTTTTTTCTGTCCGAAATGCACCCGCGCCTCTTGTTTTATTAAATAAACAGATAATTTTCTTTATGCCCTCCAAGGACTGCAGCTTTTTTATCTCCCAGTTCTCTCATGTAATCCGCATCAAAATCTCTGGCATGCTGCGGGCAGATGCTTATGCAGCGCATGCAGCTTATGCATTTTTCTTTTTCATTTGAAGAAGGGTTTTCTGTATCAATGGCACCAACCGGACATTCTGCTGCGCAAAGGCCGCAGCCGGTACATCTTTCATCGCCCTCAGGTTTGAAAGGTGTTCCGTTATACTCTTTGTATGTACCATGGTTTCCCTCCAGCTGGCACATATTACCCTCACCGCTGTCCAGTTTAGCCTGAATCTGTGCTACAAACCCGGCAAGCTGCACCCCATCATCCTCATCAGGTCTTCCTGCAGCAAACTGCCTGAAAATCGAATGTTCTGCAACCGCTGCAACTGCTGCAACGCAAGTAAATCCAATGCTTTCCAGAGTATCCTGAAGTTCTGTGAGAGTGTCTTCCCACTCACGGTTTCCATAAACGCAGTTCATAACAGCACGGGCACCATCTCCAATGATTTTTTTAATTCTGTCCAGTGCAATCCCCGGCACGCGGCCACCGTATGAAGGAACGGATACCAGACATATATCATCTTTGCTGAGCTTCAGCGGCTCAATGTCTCTGCATAAGTCAATTTCTTTATATTCTCCCTCAAGGTTTCCCACGAGAATATCCGCAACTTTTTTAGTCCCTCCTGTAGGACTGAAATAAATATTATAATTTGCCATAATTTCTCCTTTATTGTCTTATCTTTCAAAAATTACTGCATATGTTCCCAGGACCTGTCTGCACGGAATCTTTGCTGCATTTTCCACAGAAAATGGTTCTTCTGGGTAAATGTTTTTAACGTCTTCCGGATATGCGGGAAGTGTTGCACCGATACTTTTTCCACATGTGCTGTCTTCAATCAGCCATCTGAAACTGCAGTCGCAGAATTCTTTATTTGCAGTTATAATTTCTGCAGGTCTGAATGTTTCTTTGCCTGCGCCGATAAACCAGCAGCCGTCATTATCTTTTTCTGCGGGGCACGAACCTGCTATTCCCACTCTTTCAAATGATATTTCAAGGAAATCGCCGGTAAACGTTACCTTCTTTCCTTCTGTGTAAAAATATGCATTGTCCCAAAAACCAATATTCAGCCAGCCTTTTTTACCATCTTTTGCGACAGGGGTGTTAAACTCAATATACCCGGTTTTATCATCCCTTATTTCTCCATTGATCCGGAGCACCGGACGCAGAGATTCAAAACCTTCCGGCAGAATCGCCCTCAGCCTGTCATGTTCGACGCCATATGCCATTACAAATTGTTCGATTTTCATATCTGCAGCCCTTCTTTCTCTCCGCCGTGGTTTTTCATGTCTATTTCTGTAACCAACTCTTCAATTAGCCTGTTTACCACTTCAGGTTTATCGGTGTTTGAATTATGCCCTGCGTCTTTTATCCACTCCAGCCTGATGCCTGTATCTCTGTGCCATGCCTTGTTGTATCTGATGCAGGAGCCTGCCCTGTCTTTTTCACCGCATATGAGAAGTGCCGGGCACTTGATTTCGTAAGGCAGGTCTTTTTCCATGGCCTCAGCAAGCATGCGAAAACCGTGACCGGAAAGACCGGCGTACCGCTTCTGGTCGCCGTCATAGGTCATCATTATTCCGTGCATAAGTCTGCGGCCATATTCAGATGTTGCTACACCGTTTGTGCCCTGACGGAGCAAAGCTTTCCATGGATACCAGCGGTAAACCGGCTCCATCCTCTTAAGAAGCCAAATTTCTGCTCCGGTGACATACTTTCTCTGAAGAGGTGCTGAGTCGATTGACACGAAACCTTTCAGCTTTTCAGGATATAGCTGGGCAAAGGTCTGTCCCACATATCCTCCCATGGACTGACCGATAATTACCGGTCTGGTCACACCTTCAGCATCCAGAATTTCCTGCAGCCATCGTGCCTTGTCTTCAAGGTCAAAATCCAGTTCAAAGGGCCAGGACTCGTTATGACCCGGTGCATCCCATACAAACACATTATATTTATTTTCAAAATGCTCAATCTGCTTCTCAAACAGCCGATGGTCCGCCGTCAGTCCTGGCAGAAAAACAAGTGTAAGAGCATTTCCGTCAATCGTACTTATCCAGTAATGTATTCTGCCGGACGGAGTTTCATATATTTTTTTAATCATATGCGATGCACGCTCCTTTGCAGATTTTGATTAACATATTATATCATAATGGTTATGCTTTTGCATTTATAAAAAAATCCTTACAGCCCACGGCCATAAGGATTTTTCTGGTGTCCCATCCGGGATTCGAACCCGGGACCTGCGCATTCGGAGTGCGTCACTCTATCCCCTGAGCTAATGAGACATATCAGAGAGCCTGGCATCAAGTCAGGCTCTGAACTTTATTATACACTATTTTTCTGTTAAAAGCAACTTTCCTTCGTGGACCGATGTGCTCACATTGCCGAAAATATCCACTACTTTGACCATTATTGTGCGGCCCGGCAGAGTATCTGTTTCCAGTTCTTTTTCACAGACAGCCTGCAGGCCTTTTTTGTCGCGGAAAAAGAAAGTGTCCGGCCGGAACTTCATATCATGACAGTCAAAGTCGATGCACCAGTAGTCTACCAAAGCCAGTGGGTTTTCATCGGTAGTGCGTGCGATTGTTTCCTGCACTTCGTCTGAACTGACCACATCTTCCTCTTTAAGTTTATACTCTTTCAGCTCAATTGTACAGCTGGTTTTGTTTTCAAAAAGTGACGGCCATGTGCTTGCTTCGACAAGAAACGACTCTACCACAGGTTGCTTCAGAGCCTCTGCCTGAGCATCTTCTGAGCGGAGAATCTGCATTTCCTGTCCAGCCTTTATAAGTCTCTTCATGCTTGCTGATACAGCCAGCTTGCCTTCGTCGCAGCATATCCAGCGGCGTCCCAGCTTGCCTGCTGCTGCACCAAGAGTACCGGACCCGCAGAAAAAGTCTGCCACAATGTCGCCCTCACGGCTTCCTGCTGCAATAATTCTTTCCAGCAAAGCCTCCGGCTTCTGTGTTGCGTAGCCCGTTCTTTCTGCAGAAGTACGGCCTACCATGTCGATGCTCCAGACATCTTTCATATTTACCATGGTGTACCAGCCCACTTCATCCTGAAACTCCTCAACGCCCTTGAAACGGTAAGGTTTCAGGCCGCGGTTGTAGGATTTTTCTTTAGGAAGGTTTATATAGTACTTGTCAGTCTTTCCATAGACCAGAATAGTATCGTGTTTCCTTGCAAAATGTTTCTTGCTGCTGCCGCCGGACTTGTAGGTCCATACAATTTCGTTGATAAAGTTCTTTTCTCCGAAAATTTCGTCCATTAGAATCTTTACGTAGTGAACGCCGTGCCAGTCAAGATGGACCCAGATGGTACCTTCTTTTGCCAGCAGGTCGCGCATGAGATAAAGGCGCACTGCCAGCATCTTAAGATACTCGGCCATGCCTTCCTTCCACACATCTTCATAAGCCATATGCTTCACGGAAGTCTCCCCATCTTCACCCTGCAGCTTGATTACAGCATCATAGTTTGCCTTGCTGAAAAAAGGCGGGTCGATATAAATCTGCTGAATTTTCCCTTCGAGGCTTACTCTGTCAGAATCTCCGTCCAGCAAAAGCTTCATAAACTGAGCATTGTCACCTTCTGCCAGAATATTTCCTGACTGCCCTACTTCTTCGCCCAATAAAAAAGGAGCGCTTTTCAGATTTTCGTATTCAGCCTTCGCCTGGGTAAGAACCTCAGGAAGCTTGCAAATAAGTCCCATTTTACGCTCCTTTCATCTTCAGTTATTAAAAATTATACTATGAACCAGAGTTCATTTTCTCTGTTTTCTTCAATTCTCTTGGTTTCAGGTACACGTTTTACCTTCTGGGTAGTAGTCATAATCATCGGCTCATTGTCCAGAATAAAACGGTTCACATGCTTGTAATGCGGCATGCG
>JAFQHT010000104.1 GCA_017397825.1 Bacillota bacterium
GTGCAAGATGGACCAATGTCTATGTAATAGAGTACGGCGACGACACTGCTTTCTGGGAAAGATAAAAAAACATATATAATAGAAGGAAAAGAAAAACAGCGGCCACAGGGCTGCTGTTTTTCTTTGCTATGTTTAGGAAAAATTATGTAAAAAAGATTTTCTACATTGCGTGAGTAATTGTTTAACTGTGACTAAATATACAACTAAAATAAGAAGTTGTCAATATCTTTTTCAGAATTTTCTGAAAATTTTATAAAACTGTTGACTTGGACCAAAGGAGTGCGTATAATTTTATATATTCGGACAAGTGAATAATGATAATGTTGAAAGGTGGATATAAATATGATTAACAGACAGATGACACAGCTTGGAGAAAACAGTTCAGTAATCAGAGAACTTTTTGAGTTCGGTAAGCAGAGAAAAGCAGTTGTTGGTGATGATAAAGTCTTTGACTTCAGTATCGGTAACCCTAATGTGCCTTGCCCTCAGGCAATTACAGATACAATGGTAAAGCTTATCACTGAAAGCGATGCAGCAGCCCTCCATGGATATACTTCCGCAGTCGGCGACAACGGTACCCGTCAGGCAATTGCATCTTACATGAATGAAAAGTACGGTATTGGTGTTGATTTTACTGATATATATATGACAGTTGGTGCAGCAGCATCTCTGACAATTACTCTCAGAGCATTAACAAATCCGGGTGAAGAAGTAATCGTTTTTACACCTTATTTCCCTGAGTACAAAGTGTTCATCGAAAATGCAGGCGCTGTATGTGTGGAAGTACCTGCAAGAAAGGGCGATTTCCAGATTGATTTCGAAGCACTGGAAGCTGCATTCAGCGAAAAAACTGCAGCAATCATAGTAAACTCACCTAACAATCCGACAGGTGCAGTACTTACAGCAGAAACTCTTCAGTCCCTGGCAGACTACCTTAAAGAAAAAGAAGCCAAGTACGGCAAGGAAATTTACCTCATTTCTGACGAACCATACAGAGAACTTGTTTATGACGGAACTGAGCTGAAACTCCCTGTTCAGTATTATGACAATACAATCATCTGCTACTCCTACAGTAAGTCTCTTTCACTTCCTGGTGAGCGTATCGGATACATCATGGTATCTCCACGGGCAGCAAGCAGAAAGAAAGTTTTTGCAACAATCTGCGGAGCCGGCAGAAGCCTTGGTTTTGTGTGCGCGCCGGCACTTATGCAGTTTGTAGTAGGTCAGAATCAGGGAGTAACTTCTGATATCAGTGTGTATGCTGAAAACAGGGCGATTATCTACAATGCGCTTACTGAGTATGGTTTCGAAGCTGTTCGTCCTGATGGTGCTTTCTACCTCTTCGTAAAATCACCAAGCGGCGACGGCAATGAAATGTCTGAAAGAGCTAAGAAACAGGAACTTCTCCTTGTACCAAGCGACAGTTTCGGCATGGAAGGTTATGTGAGAATTTCTTACTGCGTAAGCAAGAAACAGATTGAAGACTCTCTGCCTGCATTCAAGGCACTGGCTGAAAGCTACGGTCTGTAAGATATATAGAGAATGGGGAATGTGGAAAATGCGCGAGCTTAAAGAAATAAGAAAAGATATAACAGAAATTGATAATAAGATGGCAGAACTTTTCTGTCAGCGTATGGAACTGGTAAAACAGGTGGCAGAATACAAGGAAATCTGCGGATTGCCTATTTACGATCCGGAGAGAGAAGCCCAGGTGCTGGAAAACGGCTCTCAGAGAGTCGAAGATCCGGATATGCGTACATATTATGTGACATACCTCAAGGCCATGATGGATATTGCGAAAAAATATCAGTCAGATCTTCTTGAAGGCCAGAAGATTGCATACTGCGGAACAAAAGGGGCCTTTGCCTATATTGCAGCAAAGCATCTCTTCCCTACATCACAGCTGGTTGCTTTTTCAAGTTTCAAGAAAGCATATGAAGCGGTGGAAGACGGCAGATGTGAATGTGCGGTTCTGCCTGTTGAAAACAGTTTCGCAGGAGATGTGGGACAGGTAAATGACCTGATGTTTTCAGGTCCCCTCCACGTAAACGGCATGTATGATCTGGCGGTTACTCACGACCTTCTGGGTATTGAAGGGGCCACACTGGCAGACATCGAAACTGTAGTGAGCCACCCACAGGCACTTTCACAGTGTACTACCTTTATCAAAGA
>JAFQHT010000105.1 GCA_017397825.1 Bacillota bacterium
ATGGAAATCATGGTTGAAAAAGAAGAAGACCAGAAAGAAAAGGCTCTTGAAATGACAATTGAAGAACTTGAACTTTCAGTTCGTTCCTTCAACTGCCTCAAGAGAGCAGCAATCAACACAGTAGAAGAACTTACTCAGAAGTCAGAAGATGATATGATGAAGGTTAGAAACCTTGGTAAGAAATCTTTAGATGAAGTAAAAGCTAAACTGGAAGAATTAGGTCTTGGATTAAGACCTAGTGATGACTAAATAACTTTGCAGAAAGGAGAATCTCACTATGCCTGGATACAGAAAATTAGGCAGACCTACAGCTCACAGAAAGTCTATGTTAAGAAACCTTGTAACTGATTTATTCAGAGAAGGCAGAATTCAGACTACTGATTGCAGAGCTAAGGAAGCAAGAAGAGAAGCTGAAAAGCTGATTACATTAGCTAAGCGCGGTGACCTTCACGCTAGAAGACAGGTTTTATCATATGTATTTGATGAAACAGTTGTTACTAAGCTGTTCGAAGAAATCGCTCCAAAATATGCTGACAGAAACGGCGGATACACAAGAATTCTTAAGTTAGGACCTCGTCAGGGGGACGGCGCAGAAGTTGTATTCTTAGAATTAGTATAGTCTGAACGCATAGAATATAGCAATATTAAGGGAAGTCGCAAGACTTCCCTTTTTGTTTGTAACGAAATGAGCCCGCAGGACTTCCAATCCGGCGGGATTTTTGTTATAATAAAGTGTTATGAAAAGCATTTTGAAGAAAACAATTACATTATTTTTAATGGTTGTGTTGGCAGTGACGGCGGCAACTCAGACAGCGATGGCAGCAGAACTTGCAAAGGTCAGTCTGATAGTAAAACAGACTTCAAAGACGGCAGTTACTTTGTCCTGGGACAAGGTAAAAGGAGCTGACGGCTATGAAATTTACCGTAAAACAGGAGCCGATGGTACTTACAAGAAGATAAAGACAATCAGCAGCGGCAAAACTGTCACTTACAAAAACACAGAACTGACTTTAGGAAAGAAGTATTACTACAAGATCCGTGCATATGACAAGAACGGCAGCTCTACAAAGAAAGGCAAGTACAGCAGTGCCAAATCTGTTGCAATGACTTACATGAAGCCGAATTTTACGGTTTATCTGCCAACAACCATAAACAAAGACGAAAATACAATAGTTATTTCCCTTACCAACAATTCGAAAAGTGATAAGGTTTATTTTGATGGAGTTTTTGCCCTTGAGGACCTTGCAGACGACGGCAAGCTTTACACTGCCCGCAGCATAAAGTTCAGTAAGCCGGAAAAAGGAGTCAGCGGCACACTTGCAGAAGGAAAACGTTTATATCTGGACCCTGGTGAAAAAGTCAGATTTACATGCAGGATTGACGGAGAATTTGACTACGACAAAAATAAAGTACGTGCGACTACCTGTGTGCGGTACAAGCAGCAGGATTTTGTAAGTGTATACTCAGTGAGCAAGAAAAACAAGATTTATACCGCTGAGGGGTACTACGAATACCTGACAGGAAGCGAAGGTTAGAAAAGGAGTATATTTATGGATTTAAGTCATTTAAATAAAGAGCAGCAGAAAGCGGCGACCCATATTGACGGGCCGCTTCTTATTCTGGCAGGGGCAGGCAGCGGCAAGACTGCGACCATGACCCACAGAATTGCTTATTTAATAGAGCAGGGCGTTAGCCCCTATAATATTATGGCGGTTACTTTCACCAACAAAGCAGCTGGTGAGATGCGCGAGCGTGTTGAAAAACTGGTGGGTGCGTGTCCTGGCATGTGGATAATGACTTTCCACGCAATGAGCCTGAGGATTCTGCGCGAGCACTATAACGTGGTGGGTTACGAAAAGAATTTCGTGGTTTACGACACAGTGGATACCAAGACTCTGGTTAAGAATATAATGAAGGAACTGAATGTGGACAGCAAGCAGTTCCCGCAGGCGTACCTTTCTTCCATTATC
>JAFQHT010000106.1 GCA_017397825.1 Bacillota bacterium
CCAGCTGAAAGCAAAACGATAAATGGTGTCCATATATTTTGCTGCAAGAGTATCAAACTGAGCAGTACTTAACATTGCAATATCTCCTTTGGTGAAAAGCTTCTCACTGGTAATATCCATCAGGAGGGCAATTTTTTTCAGAGAATCAGAATTTTTTATTTTTGTTTTTAAAGATAACCGCTTCAGCAACTACCTTCCATGCCACATAAATCAGAGCTGCAACCGGCCATACAATCCAGCAGGTTGACCATGCGTTTCTTGTAAGTCCCCATATAAGAAATATTGCCACCACTATAACCCAGTATGCCGTAGATACTGCGCCCAGAATTCCGCTTTCCATGTACTTGTTTCTGCGGCTGTAGTCGCCCTCTTCAAGGAGCATATTGAATCCGCCCCATATAATTCCCACTCTGACCATTGCAAATACGCCGACTGCAATCATCACCAGCATCACGCATACAGCGATAACATAGTAAAAATCGTTTTCACCGAATATAACTGTTACAAACAGAGGAATAAGAGAAAGGATGCAAAGACAAACACCGATAACATTGTTTCTGGTGTAAGTTTCCTGAAAAGCTGCACGTCTTTCCTTTACCATACCTGTCACACCGTACTCAGTTTCAATGAGTTCCTTTTCCATAAACTCGAACTTGCTGCTTTTCATGCCGCATGTGATAAAAATGGCCACAGCCAGTGCCACCATGAAAAGAAGTACAATCATGCCTGCCATGCCCGCCTGATCTTCACTGAAGCTGACCATTCCGCTTTCTGAGCTGCCGCCCATAAAAATCAGCAGTACAGGTGAAAGAATGCAGAGCATAACACCGAAAGCAACCTTTACAGAGTTGGCTTCTTTTAAAGCCAGAAGCTCGTTTGCTTCTTTGAGGCTTACCTTGCGGCATGCCGGCTCTGCCGGCTCATCGTTTGTTTCCTGCAGATATTCAGCCTCACCCATTTCATCTTTTAAAAGATAATCTGTTGTCACACCGAAAATTTTGCTCATGCGCAGGATTTTGTCCAGATCGGGAATGGACTGGGCGCCTTCCCACTTGGAAACGGACTGGCGGCTTACATTTAATTTTTCGGCCAGTTCTTCCTGTGACCAGCCGTTTTTCTTTCTTAAGTCTATAATCTTGTCTGCTAAAATCATTTCAGTTCCTCCTTGGATTCGTTTCTTTGTTTTAGCAAAATCATACTCTTCCGGACAGTTGCACGCCACCAAGCGCGCCTGTCAATCTGTCAACCGGCAGTTGCATCTGCTTTTCCGGCTTGTTTACAGACAAGTATAACACAAAAAACTCCCCGGAAAAATACCGGAGAGTTTCCCATTACAATATATTTTTCAAAAAGCTTTTTCTGTGAATCGGTGTGATTCCGTGGCCTTCAATGCCTTCGTAGTGTGCCTTGGTTCCGTAGCCCTTGTTGCTGTCAAAACCGTAGTAAGGGTACTGCTCATGGTAGCGGACCATCATCCGGTCCCTTGTCACCTTGGCGATGATTGAGGCTGCTGCGATAGAAAGGCTGTTTGCGTCGCCTTTTATAATATTGGTTTGCTGAATGTCCACGTCCTTAAGTGTGACTGCATCAATAAGTATGTGTTCAAGATTTCCAAGGCCCTTTTCCTGCAGCATGCGGTCAGCTTCTCTGACTGCCTGCCCCATGGCCTTTTTGGTTGCCTCAAGAATGTTTATTTCATCAATTACATTATTGTCACACATGCCTATGCCAACTGCCAGCGCCCGTTCGCGGATTTTGTCAAAAAGCTCTTCACGCTTCTTTTCGGAAACTTTTTTTGAGTCGTCCACGCCAAGCACATCGAAGTCTTCGGGCAGCACCACGCATGCAGTAACAACCGGTCCTGCAAGTGGGCCTCTGCCCACTTCATCCACGCCGCCGATTAACTTAAAACCCTTTTCACGGAGGTTCCGCTCATAGGCCTGCATGGTAATGAGCTTTTCTTCCAGCATCTTCTGGCGTTCTGCTTTAGTCATACCCATAACATGCACCCTCCTACTGCCGGCCCAGTTTTTCCAGAGTGATGCGTCCGATGGTCGCGCTTCTGAATTCGTCCAGAACAGTCTTGCCGCATCTTTCGTAGTCAATTCTCTTGCCAGGCAGGATGAATCCACGCTTAAGTGCAATTGCTTCCATGTTTTCAAGAGCATCTTCAGTAAGGCCGTCCAGTTTGTAACGGTCAATGAGAAGTTGAGGATAGTCTTTCTGAAGAACTTTGATAAGTTCAAGGGCAAGGTCTGCCACATCCAGGATTTCGTCCTTGATGGAGCCGCAGAAAGCAAGGTTCAGACCAACCTCAGGGTCCTCAAACTTAGGCCACAGGATGCCTGGAGTATCAAGAAGCTGCATGCCGTTCTGAAGAGCCAGCCACTGCTTACCCTTGGTTACGCCCGGTCTGTCCCCTGTCTTGGCACTCTTCTTGCCAGTCATACGATTGATAAGAGAAGATTTGCCTACATTGGGAACACCCACAATCATCATTCTCAGAGGAGTCTTGCGGATTTTGTCCTTGTTCTTTTCGTCCTGAAGTTTTTCCAGTACTTTATAAAGCTGCGGCACGCCCTGACCGCTCATGCAGTTCATCTGTAGCACAATATTGCCGTCTTTCTTAAAATGTTCAGCCCATTCGTCGTTGGCCTTCTGGTCAGAAAGGTCGCTTTTATTTAAAATTATGATACGCTTCTTGCTCTTTACAAGTTCGTCGATTATAGGGTTTCTGCTGGACACAGGGATTCTTCCGTCGATTACTTCGATGGCCAGGTCCACCATCTTCAGGTTTTCCTGAATCAGCTCCCTGGTTTTTTTCATATGCCCCGGATACCAGTTTATATTTTCAATCATTTGTCTGCCTCCTGATTATTTTCAAACTATTAACAATATATTTTACCGATAAATGCTCACTTTTGTCAACAAAAACAGCAAATGCTCCTGAAGTCAGGAGCATTTTTCTACATATACAGATTATATCGTTCATCAAGCAGCATTACTTGTGCCAGATTTTCGGAAGTTGCTGCTACGCGGCCATCGGTAAATCTTACAGCAAACTGAGACATGTCCCTTGATGCGTAAATCCTGCTTATTATCGCTTCGTCATTTATAAATGCCTTGCCATGTCTGTAATAAGTAAGCCGGTGATATCCTGGTTCATAGCAGTCAAACTCAATCAGTACTTCTTTGAGTTGTGTCTCAAACACTGATTCAAAAGAAAACTCACCTTTATATATTCTTCCGAATCGTTCCGGTGCATCTGCCTTGGTCAGCTCACCTTTTATTGTAACAGTATCTTCGCCGATTACATCACCAGTTTCACTATAAATAACCACGGGAATCTCTGATGAAAAATCATCGTATAAGTCTCTGTTCATGTCATAAATGACAAAAATCATTGCTCCCACCATGGTCAGCATCAGAAGGCATGAAATAATGGTTCCGAATTCTTTTCTGACCTTTGAGGCAGCCATATGTCCGATTTCACTGATTGCCTGCCGTACATTATTTTCAGTAGTAATCAGTCCTTCGGAGTCTTCTCCTTTTATGATTTCTACTACTGAAACATCAAGTGCATCAGCAAGATTTTCAAGTATGGAAACGTCCGGAAATCCTCTGCCCGTTTCCCAACGAGACACAGCCTTGTCAGTGACACCAATCTTTTCTGCAAGCTCCTTTTGTGAAAGTTCTTTCAGCTTTCTTTTTTCAGCTATAAATTGTCCGCTCTTTTTCAGATCCATGTAATGTACCTCTCTTATGTTCTGATTATACCATAAACAGAGGGAATGTCACTCTACTTAACATATACAGGCCATAAATCAGGCTTCCGCAGCAATAAAAAAGCCCCTGCATTCGCAGAGGCCCTAAGAATCTTACAGATCTTTAGTTTTGATTTTAGCAGCTTTGCCTGTTCTTTCACGCATGTAGTTGAGCTTAGCTCTTCTAACAATACCTTTTCTTGTCACTTCGATCTTTTCGATCTTTGGTGAATGAAGTGGGAAAGTCTTTTCAACGCCTACGCCTGAAGAGATCTTTCTAACTGTGAAAGTTTCGCCGATTCCGCCGTTCTGTCTCTTAAGTACAAAACCTTCGAAAACCTGAATTCTTTCTCTGTTACCTTCTTTGATTTTGATGTGTACTCTTACTGTGTCGCCCACACCAAATGCAGGGATATCGTTCTTGATGTATTCCTGAGCAATTGATTTCATTAAATCCATTTCTTTGTTCCTCCTTCCCTCCAAGACGTTCGTGGCATGGCCCGTTGCCAATGTACCCCAGAGGACCGCCCGTAATTAACCTCAATTATTTTATCACTATGCATGTACAAATGCAAGCATTTTTTTATGTTTTTTCCAATATTTTTTTTGCTTTTTTGCCGGCTTATGCTCTTGGATGTGCCTTATCGTAAACATCTTTGATTCTGTTCTTGGTAACAGCAAGATAAGCCTGAGTTGCAGCAATGTCTTCGTGACCCATCAGCTCCTGAAGTGACTTCACATCAGCACCATTCTGCAGCATGTGCACTGCAAAGGAATTCCTTATAATCTGTGGTGTAAGTTTCACATCAAATCCGGCCTCTTCACCATATTCTTTGAGAACTTTCCAGAGGCCCTGCCGTGTCATTGGTTCGCCCATATAATTGACAAAAAGTTCCTCCGTATCACGGCCCTTGAGCATTCTCTCACGTATGTCCAGAATGTAGTCTTCCATCGCCTTGCGGCAAAGCCGGCCCATAGGAATAATACGGGCTTTGGTATGAACACCTTCACACTTGACAAACCCCATACGCAGGTTGACATCTGATTCTTTCATATTGATAAGTTCACTTGCTCTGATGCCTGTTGCATAAAGCAATTCCAGAATTGCTCTGTCACGTGTACCCTTAGGGCTGTTGTCAGGAAGTGACATCAGCTTGTCCATATCTTCAAGGGAAAGATACTCAATTTCCTTCTTCTCTATTTTAGGTGATTTTATGTCATCAGCAGGATTAACTGTAACTTCTCCTGTTTTATAAAGAAAAGCATAATAAGTCCTGATAGACGCAAGGTTTCTGTTTACGGTAGACTTGGTTCTGCCAGCCTGCTTCAGGCTCATCAGATAAGCCACTACTTCTGAATTAGTGGCCTCACTGAGGCGTGACACACCGCGCACTCCTATAAAAGCTTCAAAATGCTTTATGTCTCTTATGTAGGCCTGAACTGTATTTCCGGCCATTTTTTTCTCTTCTCTGAGATACTTTTCGTAATGCACGATACCCAAAACTTTCACTTCCTATCATTTTTTTACTACAGAGTAGTTTTTTTAGCATATCACTTTTTTACGAATATTTCAATGATTATTTACATAAAATTTGTCGGATTATGTAAACTTTTTTTCGTAAAACATATATAACTTCTGAATATAATTAGTCAATTAACATATTCAGGAGATAAAAAAATGAATATTAACCATAAAATCATTGTGGCGCTGCTCTTCCTTTCCATGGTAGGTATATGTGCCGGAGCTTTTTTTGAAGTATATCTGACCGATGACATTAAAGACCAGCTGGCACCCCTGCTGGAAACATTGTCCCACCATAAAGAAGAATATGCCGCCTCTGTACCGGTGTTACAGAGTTTTTCAAAAGCAATCAAAGGTCATATACTATTTATTGTAATTTCTTTTGTAAGCCCGTATATCCTGCTCACACTTCCCCTTCTTCCTCTGCTTATCTTTTTCAGGGGAACGGCTGCAGGGTTTTCTGCTGCAATTACACTCGAAACCCTTGGTCTGCGCGGACTGTTTCACATTGCCTTATACATGCTGCCTCCATACCTTCTGCTCATACCGGCATGCTGTATTCTTACAGCTCTGAGCACAGAGGCCGCTATGATTAATGGATTGTCGCACCTCTTTCCCTCAGACCCCGGCCTGCACCGAAAAAGAAAAGCCCTGCAGTTAAATGCAAGGCAATATTTCTTTTATTATCTGATTTTCACAGGAGTTATTATTCTTTCCTGCCTGCTGGAAGCTTTCCTTCTTCAAATAAGGATTTAACCATGAGAATTGCAACTATGGTCTTGGCATCGCATATTTCTGCATTCATGACCATTCTGTACAATTCTTCCACATCCATGGTGAGTACATCCAGAGCTTCATTTTCATCAGGACAAGTTTCACCGGCTGTCAGACCGGTACAAAGATAAAGATACAGCACCTCTTCAGAATATCCTACAGATGGGTAAAATTCAGTTAGATACTCAACATTTGACGGAGTATAGCCAGTTTCTTCCTTCAGTTCTCTGGCAGCAGTTTCAAGAGGTGTTTCGCCCTTGTCTATCTTCCCTGCAGGAACTTCAAGCATTACTCTTTCAGCAGGTTTACGGTACTGACGCACCATAACCATTTTTCCATCATCTGTAACAGCAGCAAGCACTGCGCCTCCGTTATGTTCCACAATTTCTCTGTATGATGTTCCATTCTCAACCGTAACTTTATCACGGCGCAGATTGATGATTTTGCCCTCATATATTCTCTGGGTTTCCAGTGTTTTTTCTTCAAATGTCATATTTACACCATCCTTTTCGGATCAACAAACTTGTCAAATTCTTCTTCAGAAACCAGTCCCAGTTCTGCTGCTGCCTGTTTGAGTGTCTTATTTTCTTTATATGCTTTCTTTGCGATGGCTGCTGCATTTTCATATCCAATATGAGGATTAAGTGCCGTTACCAGCATAAGAGACTTTTCCATGTTTTCTGCAATTTTTTCCTTTGCAGGAACCAGTCCTTCAAGGCAGTTCTTATTGAAAGAATCCATGGAATCTGCCAGCAGATTTACTGATTCAATAAAATCATTTATAATTACCGGCATAAATACATTGAGTTGGAAATTGCCCTGTGATGCAGCAAAACCAATGCCTGCATCGTTTCCCATAACCTTCACGCACACCATTGTGACTGCTTCGCACTGAGTCGGATTGACTTTGCCAGGCATAATTGAACTTCCCGGTTCGTTTTCAGGAATAATTATTTCCCCGATGCCGCATCTTGGGCCTGAAGCAAGCCATCTCACATCATTGGCAATCTTCATCATGTCAGCCGCCAGCGCTTTTAGTGCTCCGTGGCAGAAAACGATTCCGTCTTTGGAAGTCAGACTGTGGAACTTGTTTGGTGCGGTGATAAAATCCTTGCCTGTCAGCCGGCTTATAATTTCTGCAACAACCGGGCCGAAGTCTTTATGTGCATTAAGCCCAGTTCCTACAGCAGTACCCCCAAGAGCCAGTTCTCTCAATGGCTCCAGCGAAACTTCAATCATCTTCCTGCTGTGTTCGATCATAGAAGTCCAGCCGCTTACTTCCTGTCCCAGTGTAAGGGGAACTGCATCCTGAAGATGGGTACGGCCTGTCTTTACTATATCTGCATTTTCACTTTCAAGTCTTTTAAGAGTTTCTGTAAACCTGTCCATTGCCGGCAGCAGTTTGTCCTCTGTCACCGTTACCGCTGCAATATGCATTGCGGTAGGAAAAGTATCATTGGAACTCTGGGATTTATTTATGTGGTCATTAGGATGGAGCAGTTTTTCTCCGGCAATTTCATTACCTCTGCCTGCGACCACTTCATTGATATTCATGTTTGACTGAGTGCCGCTTCCTGTCTGATAAACCACCAGCGGAAAGTTTCCATCCAGTTTACCTTCTGTGATTTCATCGCAGACTGATGCAATAAGCTGCGCACGCTTATCATCAATTGAACCCAGCTGTGCATTGGCAAGAGCTGCTGCCTTTTTCAGTACAGCAAATGCTTTTATTATTTCATCGGGCATTTTGTCCTTACCTATTTCAAAATTCTGCAGGCTCCGCTGTGTCTGCGCACCCCAGTATTTATCCGCAGGAACTTTTACCTCACCCATAGTATCGTGTTCAATTCTGTAGTCCATTTATCTCACCGCCTTTGCTGCCTCTTCCATCACTGCCTTTGCAACGCTTGCTACTACTTCTTTATTAAATGCATCCGGCAGTACATAATCGGCACTGAGCTCTTCCTCAGGAATTACCGCTGCGATGGCCCTTGCTGCTGCTTCTTTCATTTCTTCTGTAATTTTCGATGTCCTTGCATCCAGAGCTCCTCTGAAAATGCCAGGAAAAGCAAGTACATTATTTACCTGATTTGGAAAGTCCGATCTGCCGGTACCAACCACTGCTGCTCCTGCTTCTTTTGCAAGGTCAGGCATAATTTCAGGAACAGGATTTGCCATTACGAAAACGATAGGATCTGCTGCCATTGAGCGGATCATATCCTGAGTAACAATGCCCGGCTTGGATACACCTATAAGAATATCAGCCCCTTTCATTGCATCGGCCAGACTTCCCCTGATGCTTTCTTTATTAGTCAGCAGGGCCATTTTCTGTTGTTCAGAATTGTTGTATGGTGCTCCATCATAAATGGTTCCCTTGCTGCCGCACAGGATAACATTACCAAAACCCAGTCTGAGAATCATACGGGCGATTGAAATACCCGCTGCTCCTGCACCACTGATAACTATTTTCAGCTTGCCCATTTCCTTACCGGTCAGTTTCACAGCATTAAGCAGACCGGCACATGTGATAATCGCAGTACCATGCTGGTCATCATGGAAAACAGGTATGTCACACTTTTCAATCAGCCTTTTTTCAATTTCAAAACATCTCGGTGCACTGATGTCTTCCAGATTTATTCCTCCGAAACTTTTTGAGATATTATAAACAGTATCAACTATTACATCCGGATCCTTTGAATCAATACAGATAGGGACTGCATCGATACCTGCAAAAGTTTTGAATAAAGCACACTTTCCTTCCATTACAGGCATTCCTGCTGACGGACCAATATCTCCAAGACCGAGAACCGCTGTACCATCGGTAATTACTGCCACAGTATTTCCCTTACCTGTATACACATATGCAAGTCTTTCGTCTTTTTCTATTTCCAGGCATGGATGGGCAACACCCGGCGTATATGCCACTGAAAGTTCTTCTCTGTTTGTAATCGGTGCCTTTACTTTAACAGATAATTTTCCCCGCCACTCTGCATGTTTTTTAAGGGCAAATTCTTTTTTGTTTTCAGTCTGTATGTTTGTCATAATACTTATGCTCCTTTTTTATATGAAAAATGTTTTGACAGGATAATATATAGTATTATATCACCAAAAATGTTCAGTTGCCATAAATATAAATAAATAATTACAAATAAATATAAAAAGGCAGCTGTATGCTGCCTCGTAATAATCAATACTATCTTGGTTCGACAATCAATTTGATTGCGGTCCGTTCTTCCCCCTCAATTTCAATATCTGTAAACGCCGGTACACATACAAGATCTATGCCGCCGGGTGCTACAAAACCGCGGGCAATTGCGATGGATTTAACTGCCTGATTCAGCGCTCCGGCCCCGATTGCCTGGATTTCTGCGCCTCCTTTTTCCCTCATAACGCCTGCAAGAGCTCCTGCTACTGAATTAGGATTTGATTTTGCTGATACTTTTAAAATTTCCATAAATATTCCTCCTGTAATGGTGTGATTAATTTCTGTATACCAATTATAACCTGTCCGCAAGAGGTTTTTTACTGGAATCGTACGACTGTTTTCGTCACGAAAAGTCCTTTTTCGCAATTTTTTTCACAAAATTTTCACAAAACGCTTGCTTTTTTCTCAAAACTCCTGTACAATAAAACCGTGGTTATCCCCCCTGATAACCTCATAATCTCAAATCCAAAATACCCCTTTTGAACAAAGTAGACTGCTCCCCTGCAGTCTATTTTGTTTAATGGAGCAAAACGATATGAAAGTAATAAAGTACGAACACAAAACAGAATATTTTTCATCAAAAATTTTTGATCAGTATTTCGGTGGCATGAGCTTCTGTGTTTTTGATATTGAAACTCTTGGCTTACGACCGATGTATGACAAACTCGTTCTTGCTGGAATAATGACTGTACAGTCTGATGGCACCTGCTGTCTGACTCAGTATTTTCTCGAAGATGCGGAAGAAGAAACCTATATGCTTGCAGTTCTGGCAGATGAACTGAATAAATATGATGTGATTCTGACCTATAACGGCAGACATTTTGACGTGCCTTTCATCACTAAGCGCGCAGAAATCCTCGGATTTGAAGATTACTGCATCCGCAGCTACAATCTGGATCTGTATCTTATAATAAACGGACACAGTTATTTCAGATACATGCTTGATAATCTGCGCCAAAGCACAGTCGAAATATATATGGGGCTTGAAACAAGCCGTGATGATGATATTTCAGGAAAAGAAAGTATTCAGCTCTACCTTGATTTTTCAGTATGTAAAGACCCGGTAAAAAAGGCGGCAATACGTGACAGAATCCTTCTTCATAACCACGATGATATTCTGCAGTTATATAAACTCCTCCCGGTACTCCTTCAGACTGATATGCACAGCGCAATGAACTCTCTGGGATTTCCGCAGAAAGGAGAAAACGGCTGGCCGGATCTTTTTGTAAGAACCTGCCGTGCCACACCTCAGGCACTCACTGTTTCCGGAGTATATTCAGGTCGTCCTGTAAGATATGCTTCTTTCAGTACACCTGAGCATCCGTTCCAGTGTGAATTCAGACCGGAAGGTGAATTTACATTTGTGTGGCCGGTTCAGAATCTGAAAGGAAATATTTTTATAAACACCAGATTGCTTCTCGGAGAAACTCCTGAACTTGAAAAGTATGCCGGCTATGTAAACGGTTTTATCGTCCTGTCACAAAACAATAAAAAAAATCTCCTTGAAATCAATATGGTTTCCAAAGAACTCTTAAAGAAATTCATGAATACTACAGATTGTAACAGCTAAAAAATACCCGCAGAAATCATTTCTGCGGGATTTTATTTTACGGATGACCTGTGTTGCGATTTATCTGTAAAAAGCCCTGAAAGCTCATTTACGGGTCTTAAAACAGGTAATCTACACACAACCTTGTCTTCCTTTTATATTCATTATCACTTAAAAGGTTTCCCTTGTTTAATCTTCTCCGGGAATATATAATTATTTTAATATTATTTTTACAATTAGTTCAAGAGGTTTTTATGATCAGTATTCTACTTGCAAAAAAATTGCGCAGCTGTTTCTTATAATGTTTATCGGCTACTTCGCAGTGAAACTTAAAGTTCTTGATTCAGACGATTCCGTCGGATTATCAAAATTATGCCTTTATGTTATTGTTCCATGTGTGATTCTGGTGTCTTTTCAGGTGGAATTTACACCGGAAGTCCGCGGCGGACTCATATTGTCCATGCTTGCAGGTGCCGTTATAATGTCAATACTGATTTTTACCGGATATCTGTCAAAGAAAATATTTAATCTCAACCCTATGGAGCAGGCTTCTGTAGTATATTCAAACAGCGGCAACCTGATAATTCCTCTGGTTGCTTCCATTCTCGGATCCGAATGGGTTATATACTCCACCGGTTTTTCTACAGTACAGATTATTTTTCTGTGGACTCATTGTTACGGTCTGTTCACAGGTGACGGCGTCAAACAAATTAAAAAAATATTATGCAATATAAATGTTATCACTATTCTTATCGGTCTTTTTATGCTTATAACTGGTATGCATCTGCCTGAAATAATCAATGAACCACTTTCATCTGTCGGAAATATGGTAGGTCCTGCAGCTATGCTCATTAATGGCATGCTTATGGCAAGGCTTAATTTCAGAGAAGTTCTGCTTTCAGGAAGAATTTATCTCATTATCTTCCTCAGAATGATTGCAGGGCCGGCAGCTGCACTTGTTCTTCTCAGATTGTGTCCGTCAGGGTTTCTTACGCCGGACAGCCAGCAGGTACTGCTCATTTCTCTTATGGCAGCTTCTGCACCGGTTGCCAGCACGGTAACACAATTCGCTCAGCTTTATAATCAGCAGCCCGAAAAATCCAGTGCAATTAACGTACTGACAACACTTTCATGTGTTATTACAATGCCTTTATTTGTTTATTTATATCTCTTATGATATATTGTTAATATTACATACTAAGTGACAAAGGAGTCATTTTCATGAAAATACTAGTAATTAACGGCAGCCCGAAGGGCACTTTCAGTGTAACACTTCAGACCGTAAAATATCTGGAAATACTTCATCCGGAACACACTTTTGAAATTCTCAATGCAGGGCAGAAAATCAAGTCTCTTGAAAAAGACTTTTCACCGGCACTTGAAGCAGTCAGTGCAGCAGATCTTCTGCTGTTCTCCTACCCTGTATATACTTTTATAGCCCCTTGCCAGCTTCATCGTTTTATGGAGCTTCTGAAGGCATCAGGCCTGAATCTGACCGGAAAAATTGCAACCCAGCTTACTACGTCCAAACATTTCTACGATGTAACAGCTCACCGCTACATTCAGGACAACATTCAGGATATGGGCATGAAATATATCCGCGGGCTTTCTGCAGATATGGATGACCTGACCACAGATCAGGGCCGCAAAGAAGCCGAAAACTTCTTTGACTTTGTCTGCTGGAGTGCGGCAAACAATGCTTACGAACCTCTGCCTGAACCTGCCCACAAACCGGTAACACTCCACACACCTTCTGCAACTCCTAAAACAGGTGACGTTGTAATCATCACTGACTGCCGTCCCGAGGACAGTCAGCTGGCATCCATGATTACGCGCTTTCAGGCAGTTCTGGGACGCAGAAGCCGCGTGGTGAATATCCGCGAATATCCTTTCAAAGGTGGATGTCTGGGTTGTTTCAACTGTGCCGTTGACGGAAAGTGTGTATATAAAGACGGTTTCGACGATTTCCTCAGAGAAAATCTTCAGACAGGCGAAGCTATGGTCTACGCTTTCTCAATCAGCGACCACTCTATGGGTTCGGTTTTTAAAATGTACGACGACCGTCAGTTCTGTAATGGCCACCGCACAGTAACCATGGGCATGCCTGTAGGATACCTTATCAGTGGTGATTACAGTCGCGAATTCAATCTGCAGATGATAATTGAAGGCCGTGCTGAAGTAGGACACAATTTCCTTGCCGGTGTTGCAAGTGATGAAAAAGATTCGGACAGCGAAATTGACCGTCTCGCACAAACCCTTTGCTACAGCCTGGAACATCGTTATGATCCACCTCAGAACTTCTACGGAATCGGGGGCATGAAAATTTTCCGCGACCTTATATGGACAATGCAGGGAATGATGCGTGCCGACCATAAATTCTATAAATCGCATGGTCAGTACGATTTTCCTCAGAAAAACCGTGGCCGCATGCTTGCAATGTACCTTGTAGGTGTAATGCTTGCAAATCCAAAAATCAAAAGCAAAATGGGCAATAAAATGAATGAAGGCATGCTTATGCCATACAAAAAAGCCATGGAAATCGCTGAAAAGCGCATGGCTGGTAAATAATAAATCAAGGGCTGTACACTATAAAGTATGCAGCCCTTTTAAAATTCTTTTATATTCTTTTCCTGTCAAAAATATGCAGTCCAAGTTCTTTTGACAGATATTCCAGAACGGGACGGCCTGCTATGCAGTTACCTTTTTCATCGAGGGATGGTCCGTATACTCCTATACCCATTTTATAATCTGCTACAGAAAGCAATCCGCCTCCAACTCCACTCTTTGTAGGTATTCCGACATAAACTGCAAATTCTCCTGAACCATCATACATACCGCATGTCAGCATAATAGTCTTTGCAATTTTCACTGCCTGAGCGCTGATGAGTCTTTCGCCGTTTGCAGGGTTAATACCGTCTGCTGCCAGAATCATTCCGAAATTGGCAAGGCTTTCGGCAGTGACATTAAGGGAGCACATTTTAGTATATAGCTCCAGACTTTTCTCAACATCATTCTCAATAATGCCCTTACTTTCAAGAAGATATGCAATGGCACGGTTTCTTGAAACATTACTCATTTCTGACTGAAAAACTGCTTCATTCATCTCGATTTCAGAATCCAGGCATACTTTTCGCGCATATTCTGTCATTTCTTCAAAAGAGAACTCCGGCAGCAGCAGACTGGAAACAGTAAGTGCACCTGAATTTATCATAGGGTTGAAAGGTTTATTGCTGTTCAGGTCAAGTTCCACCAATGAATTAAATGCTTCACCTGATGGTTCCATTCCAACCTTTGAAAAAACCTTATCAAACCCAAGATGTTCCAGCGCAAGAACCAGAGAAATAATTTTTGAAATACTCTGGATTGTGAATCTTCTGTCTGTGTCACCTACATTGTACTTCTGACCACCGACAGTAAATATACTGATCCCCAGATTATTTTTATCAGCTTTGCCCAGTTCAGGTATATATGTGGCTACATTACCGTAGGGAGCAACCGCTTTTCCCTTCTGATATGCAGTTTCCAGAACATTTAATATCTTTTCCTGATTCATAAATAGCCTTTCTGAAAGATTTTATTTTACAATTACAGATACACCATCAGGTATCGCTGCAATCTTTATTTTTTCTTTATTCAGAATTGTTTTTGCCTTTTCGACTGCCTCACCTATGGAGTGTGCAGGAATCATGTGCATCTGTTCAACAGTTTTGTCATCCATTTCTGAAATAAAGATAACCTTTGCTTTCATGAGAATTCTAAGCATAATCTGAGTCTGCCACTGGTCAGGAACAGTCTCATTTCTGCCTCGTTTCATAAATATGTCCATTGTTTTGTAAATATCTTCTTCGTCAGCAAGCTGATGATAAAAATGTTCACCGCCAATGCCGTCGTTTGAGGCAGAAAGCATTATTATTACTCCGCCCTCTTTTACAGTAGCTTCTGCTGCTGTCATTCCTTTTACAGACTGATATACGTTCTGGTCCAGAGGATATCCGCCATTAGTTGAAATTACAACATCAGCATCAACTGCTTCAACACCGCAGAGTGATGCAAGGAAATCAGTACCCTTTTTATGCGCAGCAACAGGATCTCCTGCTGAAGCATAAATTACTTCTTTTTCAGCATTCAGCACAACATTGACAATATATGCTAATTTCGCAGTTTCTGCCGCCCAGAGCATGTCCTTATGAATAGGATTGTTTTCAAGAATACCTGTACGAGAATTTTCGTCTGCAATAAATTCAGAACAATGGTTACTTAAGACAGTTGTTCTGCCTGCAATTCCCGGAAGTACGCTTTTACGTCCACCAGAAAAGCCGGCAAAGAAATGTGGCTCAATAAAACCTTCTGCAAGAAGTAAATCTGCATCAAAAGCAATTTTATTGATTTCACACTCGCCGCCTGAAGGCAGTCTGCCTATATTTACAAGTTTTTCACATTCATCACAATCGTGAATATAAATTTTTTCCTTTGCTACAATATCTTCGCCGAACTTTGCGATAAGTTCATCTTTAGTTGTTGCTCTGTGGCAACCTGTTGAAATAAGAATTGTAATATCAGCATCAGGATTACCTTCTCTGATTTCACTGAGCATTGCAGGCATTATTATCTTGCTTGGCACAGGACGTGTATGGTCACTTGCGATAATAACAATATTATTCTTTCCCTTTACAAGTTCTTTTAAAGCAGGGCTGTCTGCCGGCTCACTCATAGCTTTTTTTACAAGCTCCTCGCCAGAAAATCCCGGATTATATTCATTGATTGATGATTCAAGCACTCCTGCAAGTTCATCATCTTCAAAAGTATAGCTTAATTTAGTTTTTCCATAAGGAAATAATACTTCTTTCATTATATCACCTCATATAATTTCATGTTTGTTATGGCGTTATTATATTATAAAAGAGCATGAAAGTAAACAAAAAAGAACCTTTGCAGGTTCTCTTTACCATAAAAGGCCAAAAAATAAAATGGAGCGGAAGACGAGATTCGAACTCGCGACCCTCGCCTTGGCAAGGCGATGCTCTACCCCTGAGCCACTTCCGCATAATTGGTGACTCCACCGGGAATCGAACCCGGGTTACCGCCGTGAAAGGGCGGTGTCTTGACCGCTTGACCATGGAGCCATATTAACCGGCAACGTCCTACTTTCCCAGGCAGCTTCCCACCAAGTATCATCGGCGCAAAAGAGCTTAACTACTGTGTTCGGGATGGGAACAGGTGTGACATCTGCGCTATAATCACCGGATAATCAACAATATAAAGTTTGTTAGTGGTGCGCGATGAGGGA
>JAFQHT010000107.1 GCA_017397825.1 Bacillota bacterium
AGTCCTGTCCCAGTGCCTTGCCGTCGATTGTATCATTGAGGAAATTAAGGTTTGCATATATGCCCGGTTTGTATCCCAGTGCTTTGACTTCTTCGCAGAAAGCTCTTGCAACCTTGGTTGCCGCTGACTTGGTCAGCTTGGCTTTATTAAGTCTGCCGGAGTTTCCGCCTGCAAATTCGTAGTCCATGTAAATTGGCAGATCAAGTTCATAAACTCCTGCTTCGTGCATGAGCTCCACCGCATAGCGGGCTTCTGCAACCGCTTCGATTTCATTGACTGCCTGTGAGAAAAAGTATATTCCGGTCAGTACTCCTGCTGCATTTGCCCCCTCAATATTCTGCTTGAAATTATCATCGGAATACATTTTTCCTTCGCTGCCGTAGCCTCTGCCGCCAACCCTGATAATTGCAAAGTCAACGCCGTCAGCCTTGGCTTTTTCCCAGTCGATGGTTTTCTGGTAGATGGACACATCAAGGCCGTTTACCAGCACCTTACCGGCATGAATATCATTGTGCGTATAAGTTGTGCCCGTATATCTTGAAACAGATGTCCCCGCAAAGGCAAAGGCCGTGTTTGCCGTCAGTGCCAGAACGAGCACCAGAACTAAAGTAATCAGAAACTTTCTTCTCATCTTCAAAAAATCCCTCCAATATTGTTTTCATAATGTTCAATTATATCACATATTCCGACAGTTTTCTACCTTATATACATAATATGTATAATTTGGAAAACAAGCAGCTATACTAAAAGGCCGGTCTTTTTCAGGCCGGCCTCAGAAGTGTAATTGTTATTCAGATTTGAATTCTTTCCAGTATGTGCTGTACATATCGTCCAGTTCAGGTCCCAGGTTCTTGAGAGTTTCGCAGCGGCTGAGAATCTCATCGCTCGGGTTGAGAATCGGATTGTCAGTAAGGTCCAGAATCTGGCTGTTAGGAATTGCATATGTAAGATAGTCAAAATTTAGTCTTGCAATTTCTTCACTGTACATGAAGTTTATCCAGTCCTGGGCGCCCTGTTTGTTCTGTGCGCCCTGAGGAATTGCCCAGCAGTCTGCCCATACTTCAGTACCTTCTTCCGGAACTGCGAAGTCAAGGTCTTCATTTTCGTCCTGAGCATAAAGCACGTCGCCGGAAGTGATAACCGCCATTGCCGCGGAGCCGCCGATCATCAGGTCGCGGGCATTGTCGTTGGCATAGCTGTAAACAAGCGGCTTCTGCTCAATGAGCTTTTCTGTCATTTCTGCCAGTTCTTCTTCACTTGCAGTGTTCATTGAGTAACCGAGAAGTTTTCCGGAAACCATGAACCCTTCACGGAGAGAATTGGTCATGATAATCTGCTGAGAATATTTTTCGTCCCAGAGGATTTCCCAGCTTTCAACCGGATCATCCACCATAGTCGTATTGTAAAGGATTCCGTAAGTTCCCCATGTATGAGGAACGCTGTAGCGCATGCCAGGGTCGAACTCGTCCATGAAAGCGCGTACATTATCCTGCAGATACTCAATGTTTGGAATATATCTGAAGTCAATAGTATCTAAAAGACCTTCACCAATCATCTTGCTTATCATGTAGTCAGAAGCGCAGATTACGTCATACTGTGCAGTCTGGTTTTTGATTACAGGGTACATTTCTTCGTTGGTGTCGAAATAGTCCACAACTACTGCATAGCCTGTTTTTTCCTCGAACTGCTCAAGAATATCAGGGTCGAAGTAGTCACCGAAACAGTAAATATATAATTCTCCCTTTTCGCCGTCTGCTCCGCCTGCACCCATCATGTGATGCACAGAAGCTCCCATGGCAACTGCCACAAGGAGAAGAACCGCAACCATTTTTTTGCCGGACATGCCTGCAGCTGCGCTGCCCTTTTCGCCGCGGCCCATAAAGTTCATAACCAATAGTACCAGCAGCACGCCCACGAAGATAATTGTGGAAAGGGCATATAATGTCGGTCTTACGCCGATTTTCACCTGGCTGTAAATCAGTGTTGAAAGTGTATTGATTCCCACACCTCTTGTGAAGTGAGTGATTACGAAGTCGTCAACAGACATTGTAAATGAAAGGAGGAATCCTGACACAACTCCCGGCATAATTTCCGGAAGAACTACCTTGAAGAAAGCGTAGACAGGAGTTGCCCCCAGGTCCAGAGCTGCTTCGTAAGTGTGATTTTCCAGCTGTCTGAACTTAGGCATTACCGACAGAATAACGTACGGTATGCAGAAAGTGATGTGTGCAAAAAGCACAGTTCCGTAGCTCAGGCTGATACCGAAAAGCAGGAAACTCATCATAATGGAAATACCTATTACGATGTCCGCATTGAGCAGCGGAATATTGTTGAGGCCCATAATCACAGAGCGTTTGCGCTCACTCATGGCATTCATTCCGATGCAGGCCAGCACGCCGATAACAGTAGCGATGAGAGCCGCCCAGAAAGCGATGGTCAGTGTATTTCCCAGAGCCTCCATGATTTCGGGGCTGTCAAGCATTTCCCTGTACCATCTCAGAGAAAATCCCTGCCATGCGTTCATACTCTTTCCGTCATTGAAGGAAAGCACCATGAGTGTGCCGATAGGCAGATATAAAAACAGCAGAATCAGGACAAGGTAAAAGATTTTTGCGAACTTCTTCATAATACGCTGCCCTCCCCGTTTCTGTCGAATTTTTCAATAAGAGCCATGCTTATAATAATGAAAATCATCATGACCAGTGACAGGCCGGAGCCCAGATTCCAGTTGGAGCTGGTGGTGAATTCCTGTTCGATAATATTACCGATAAGGTTTACCTTACCGCCGCCCAGCATGTTGGAAATTGCGAAAGTAGTCAGTGAGGGCACGAATACCATAGTAACGCCGCTGACAATTCCCGGAACGGTCATAGGAATTATTACTTTGCTGAGAACTGTGCTGCCGCTTGCCCCAAGGTCGTAAGCAGCTTCAATTATGCTGTTGTCAATTTTAATAAGTGCATTATAAATAGGCAGCACCATAAAAGGCAGGTAGTCGTATACCATACCAAGCACAACCGCTGCCGGTGTGTTTATAATCTCAAGAGCCGGCAGGCCTATTGCGCCCAGCACTCCGTTGATAACGCCGCCTTTTTCCAGCAGTACCTGCCATGCCATAGTACGCAGCAGGAAGTTCATCCACATAGGCAGGATGAAGACAAATACCATAAAGCCTTTTTTGCCCAGACGGCTGTTCTTTAAGATCAGCCCCAGCGGAAAAGCCAGAATCAGGCAGATTACAGTACTGATAAGTGACAGCGCCAGTGAAAGGCCAAGAGCCTTTGCATGGTCGCCGGAAGCCATAGCAAGGATGTTTGCCCACGTAAAAGCTCCGCTTCTGTCGGTCAGTCCGTAATATGTAATTACCCCCAGAGGCACTATGGTGCCGCAGAAGATAAACGCCAGGAAAGGCGCAGAAAACATTTTTTTAATCATCTAAAGAAATGGCCTCCTCGTCCTCTGACTGCGGCTTGTGCATGATCTGGATATTTTCAGGAATAACGTCGATGGAAACCTGAGTGCCCACAGGATAGCTGGTTGTGTTCTGAGCAAGCCACTCGAAGCCAGCCGCCTGGATGCACATTTCATAGTGAACACCGATGAAAACGTTGGAAGTCACAACGCCGTCAATGATGCCCTCACCAGGTTTACCGATAATAATATCTTCAGGTCTGATAACCACGTCCACCGGCTTGTTTCTGCCGAATCCCTCGTCAATGCAAGGGAAAATGTGGTCACATATCTTAACCACTCTGTCTTCCATCATCACTGCGTCGATGATGTTGGAGTCACCGATGAAGTCAGCAACGAAAGCATTTTCAGGTTCGTTGTAAATCTGCTCAGGAGTACCCATCTGCTGAATGTAGCCCTGGTTCATTACTACGACTTTGTCGGACATGGTCAGCGCTTCTTCCTGGTCGTGAGTTACGTACAGGAAAGTGATGCCCAGCTCTTTTTTAAGTCTGATAAGCTCGTACTGCATTTCCTGGCGCAACTTCAGGTCCAGAGCGCCAAGAGGCTCGTCCAGAAGGAGCACCCGAGGCTCATTTACGATGGCGCGGGCAATGGCAATACGCTGCTGCTGACCGCCGGAAAGCTGGTCAATAGAACGCTTTTCATAACCTGAAAGGTTTACAAGTTTGAGTGCATACTTGATTTTATCGTCGATATAACTCTGAGTCTTACCACTGATTTTAAGGCCGAAAGCAATGTTTTCAGCCACATTCATATGTGGAAAAAGTGCGTATTTCTGGAAAACGGTGTTCAGCTGACGCTTATTGGGAGCCAGGTCAGTGATGTCCTGTCCCTGAAAAAGAACTTTTCCTGTGTCCGGTGTTGTGAAACCACCGAGGATTCTTAAGGTTGTGGTCTTGCCGCAGCCGGAAGGGCCCAGCAAAGTGATAAACTCATTTTCTTTAATTTTAAGATTAAACTCGTCGAGGACCTTTTCCCCGCCGTAAGATTTGGAAATGTCGATAAATTCAATTAAAGCCATTGTATCAGTTAGAAACTCGGTGGGGTGCTGACCCAGAGAATTTCTGCTCCTTTCTTCGAAGTGATATAGTGGTTTTTGTCCGGTGTATAGTAGAATGATTCCCCTG
>JAFQHT010000108.1 GCA_017397825.1 Bacillota bacterium
AACAACCATGTTTAATTTTTGTTCATATGGCGAATTTCCGACAAATTTTCGCCAGACCGCATATCAGCTGGCTAATTTTCGCCACTTTTTCTCCCGGAGCAAAAAAAGAGATGCTCCTGAGAACATCTCTTAATAATGATATATGTAGTTTTTACATACTGATTACAGTGCTGCAACGAATTCATCAGGTGCAACATAAGGGATTTCTAACTTTTCACCTGTTTCAACCATGCAGAGTGTGCCCTTGAATGTTGTAAGACCTCTTCTTAAGTGCTTGTCATCCTTGAGAGCCTGTACAACGCCCTTGTTTGCCACTGCAAGTGCAAATGGAAGGGAGTCGTTGGCAAATCTTGTGGAAGAGCTCTTGGAGAATGCAGACGGAATATTGTCTACTGCATAGTGAAGGATTCCTTCTTCGTAGTAAACAGGATCTGCGTGGGAAGTTGAATGGCATGTTTCAACTGCACCTTCATCGTCACACGCTACGTCGATAATCATTGCACCTGGCTTCATCAGCTTAAGGTCTTCTCTGTAGATGAGATGGTCTTTACGGGTCTTAGGCCATAATACGCAGTTGATTACAACGTCGGAAATCTTCAGGCATTCAAGAAGGTTTTCTCTGTTGGAATACATGAAAGATACGTTGGAAGGAAGCATTGTCTTAGCTCTTTCCATAGCGTCAAAGCTGATATCCATCATCTTTACAGTATTGCCGAATGATGATGCCAGTTCTGCTGCACCCATACCTGTGTATCCGCAGCCGATGATTGTAACTACTGGTGTATCGGAACCACATACGTTATTTAACAGTAAACCAGGACCACCGTGGATTGACTGAGCATAGTAGCATGCAGCCAGGAAGCCGCCCTTACCTGCAAGTTCGCCCATGTTTGCAACTAACGGCCATCTCTTGTGCGGATTATCGGAAGAAACATCTTCAAATGCGATGGATACGCACTTGGAAGCCATGAGAGCTTCAGTCTGGTCTTTGTGTGCGTTGGAGTGGATGTAAGTCATGATGATTAAATCTTCTCTGAGATATTTATATTCCTGAGGAAGAATTTCCTTTACTTTATAAAGAAGATCAACTGTTGTCCATACTTCTTCTGCAGTGTCTACCATCTTGGCACCAGCTGCTGCGTATTCTTCATCTCTGAATCCGGATCCAAGACCTGCGCCCTTTTCGATGATAACTTCGTGTCCTGCTCTGATAAAAGGTCCTACTGTACCAGGAATCATAGCAACTCTGTTTTCGCTGTTCTTGATTTCTTTAACAACGCCAATTTTCATGTTAATTTACCTCCTGCAAATTGAAAAAATTATTTTATATTTAAAATTTTCATACGATATTTAAGTGTCTGCCGCGGCATGCCGAGGATTTCTGCAGCCCTGCTCTTGTTCCACTGTGCCTGTTCAAGGGCTTTTTCAATCATATCCCTTTCAACTTTTTCCATCACTTCATAGTAAGGAATACCATCTGACAAAAATTCGCCACCAATTTCTGCCCGTTTATCAGTCATTACTGCACCATCATTTGACGGTGGAACGATTTTATCTTTCAGGTATGCCGGCAGCATCTCTCTGCTCAGCAAAGCACCTTCCGGCGAAGATGTCACCATGTACTCCACCGTATTCATCAGCTCCCGGACGTTACCTTCCCATTCATAGGCTATAAAAGCTTCCATCAGTTCATCTGTGATTCCGGCCACGTCACGGTCGTAAACATCCGCAAAATGTTTGATGTAATACTCAGTGAACATCCTTATGTCTTCCTTCCTCTCGCGCAGAGGAGAAAGAGTGATAAGTCCGCTGGAAAATCTGTAGAAAAGGTCTTTACGGATTATATTGTTCTCAATGGCTGTCATAGGCTCTATATTCATTGCGCCTATAACCTTCACACTGACTTTTTTATCCACATTGCTGCCCAGAGGTCTGAAAGTACCATCCTGCAGTACACGCAAAAGCTTGGCCTGCACATGAAAAGGAATTGAATTAAGCTCGTCCAGGAAAATAATGCCCCCGTTGGCAACTTCAAAGAGACCCTTCCGGTTCTCTGCACCTGTATAAGCTCCTTTTACAGTACCGAAAAGTATTGATTCTATCAGGTTTTCAGGAACTGCCGCACAGTTCTGGATTACAACGTTATTTTTGGAAACGCCGCTGTAGTTGATCATGGCCTGGGCAAACACTTCCTTACCAGTACCGGTTTCACCATATATGAGTGTCGGATTCGGCATGGTTGCCAGCACCTTGGCTTTTTCTATGTTTCGCTTCATTTCCGGGTCTTCGGTGAGGATTGTATCAAAAGTAATCTTTCCTGCAGCTTCTTTTACCCTTTTTATGAATTCATCAAAACGGGAGTTGGCCAGATTCTTGTCCTTTTCCTGAAGATTTACGTCAATACTCATTTCAACTGCCGCAATGAATTCCCCTTTCTTTTTAAGAGGCAGGGTTACATTGTTGCTGACATAAGTATTGCCGAGATAGTCCTCACACCGCTGATTTTTGCGTATGATTACCTCTCCGGTTTCTATGCACCTTACAATACTGCTTTCTTCTTTTTTCAGCTTAGGGTACATATCAAAATACTTCTTTCCGATATGCGCCTGTCCGTCGCCGCCCAGAGTCATGTCATACCGTGTATTATATATTATGTTGTAATCT
>JAFQHT010000109.1 GCA_017397825.1 Bacillota bacterium
GGAGGAAGTTCACCGCTTTGCCATTGAATATCACCACAGCCTGCATAATAAAAATTCTATCGGCTCAGTGCTGGACAACATCAAAGGCATAGGTCCAGCAAAGCGTAACGCCCTTCTTGCTCATTTCAATTCCATTGATGACATAAAAAAAGCACCGGTGGAAAAGCTAATGGAAGTACAGGGAATTACAGAAAAAAATGCTTTGTCAATTAAGGAATATTTTAGTTGATTGACAGGAAAATTTATGTTATATTATCTTTGTTAATTATGTAAATTGGAAACAATTTAAGCATTGTTTATGGAGGAATAAAAATGACAGACGAAAAAAGAATGGACGAAGCTGATGTTATCACTCTTGAATTTGATGACGGCGTAGAAGTAGAATGCGAAATCATGGGCGTTTTCGACTACAACGGCAAAGAATACATTGCATTAATTCCAGATGATGACACTGATGATGTTTACCTTTACGGCTACAAAGAAGTAGGCGAAGAAGAATTCGAACTTGTTGACATCGAAGATGATGCAGAATTCGAAGCAGTAGTTGCAGAATTCGACAAGATCATGATGGAAGAAGAATAGTGAGCCTCCAAATCTTTGATTTGGCAAGGCGAACTGTTGCAAAGCTTGCCCAAGAAGCCGAGCGAAGCGAAGGATGATTGGCAGCAAGCGATTGCATAATCGCAAACAGAACACGAATGTAAAAGAACCGCAGACGCGGTTCTTTTTTATATCTGATGTAATGTCACTTGCTTTATTATTAAAATCATGTTAGAATAATACCCGAACTTAATATGATAGAACTGTACTAACGGAAGAAGGGCGAGTTTCCCTCACTGTTTCTCAGCAACCGTAAAGTCGGGAGACGAGTACAGATTCTGATGAATCATTCTCTGAGGCAGAATAACATCGTTTTTTTTAATTTTTTGAAAGATAAAAGATTAATTGACGGCGGCTCAGAGCGGCCGTTTTTTATTTGGAGGATTACACTTGAAAATTTTTAAGGATGGACTGGGTGAAGGCAGTACTTTTGCCGGCTATCATCCGGCGGTCAACTTAATATTTTTCCTGTTTGCAGTGGGAATTACCATGTTTTCCATGAGCCCGGCTTTTCTGGCTGTGACGCTGGTTTTTTCATGGGTTTACTCACTTATGCTCAGCGGGCGTAAGGCTATTAAAATCAATCTGCTTTTTACAGTACCGGTTATTATAATCATGGCCCTTATAAACACTTTGTTCAACCATAACGGAGCAACGGTGCTCTTTTATCTGGCAGGAAACAGAATTACTCTGGAAGCTTTTATCAGCGGGGTAGTGGGGGCGCTGCTCCTTTCATCAGTAATCATCTGGTTCGGCTGTTTCAACGTAATCATGTCCTCGGACAAACTCATATATATTTTTGGCAAGGCGGCTCCGGTGCTGGGCCTGACACTTTCCATGGTTTTCAGATTCATACCGCTGCTTAAGAGCCGATTCAAGGAAATCAACCTGGGACAGCGCTGTATGGGGCGTCATGTTGAAGGCGGCCGCATAGCCAAGCTCCGTCAGGCGGTAAAGGAAGTTTCAATCCTTATTTCATGGTCTCTGGAAGCGGCCATCGAAACTTCTGATTCCATGGAGGCAAGGGGTTACGGTCTGCCGGGCAGGACAAGCTTCCATCTTTTCAGAATGAAGCCTGAGGACTGGAAAGCCCTTGCAGTCATTGGCGTTACCGGTCTTATCGGTGCCGCAGGCTGCATCATGGGGAGAACATCAATTTTATTCTATCCTAAAATCGTGCCTATGCAGTGGGACGCAGTGATGATCGTAATTTTCATTGCTTACTGTCTGCTGCTGAGCATCCCTATAATCATTGACATTGCAGGAGAAAGAAAATGGCAGCAATAGAAGTAAAAAATTTAAGTTTCACATATCCTACGGCTGAGCGCAAGGCACTGGACGACATGTCCTTTGCAGTGGAGCAGTCTGAGTTTGTGGTGCTTTGCGGCAAGTCCGGCTGCGGCAAGAGTACGCTCCTGCGCCACTTAAAAAAGAATCTGATTCCTTATGGCGAAGTTTCCGGCAAGGTGTTTTACTGCGGGCAGGACGTTACGGAGATTGATGACCGCATCAACGCGGCCCAAATCGGTTTCGTGCAGCAGAATCCTGACAACCAGCTTGTGACCGATAAAGTATGGCACGAACTGGCTTTCGGCCTGGAAAGCCTGGGCCTTGACAACCAGTCAATCAAGCGCAGAGTTGCTGAAATGGCCAGCTTTTTTGACATCCAGACCTGGTTCCGCAAGGATGTAAGCGAGCTTTCCGGAGGACAGAAGCAGCTGCTTAATCTGGCTTCAGTAATGGTAATGCAACCCAAGGTACTCATTCTGGACGAACCTACATCTCAGCTCGACCCAATCGCGGCAACTGAATTCCTGAAAACAGTTTACAGAATCAACCGTGAGCTGGGTACAACGGTAATCATTTCTGAGCACCGCCTGGAAGAACTTTTTACCATGGCGGACAAAGTCATGGTCATGGACAAAGGCCGCATCATCGCCTGTGACGAGCCTTGGAATATCGGCCGTTATCTTGGCGGCAGCGATGAAGAAAGCAGACATCCCATGTTTTACGGAATGCCTGCGGTAATGAAGATTTACTCTGCATGCAGGGCGGCAGGCGTACCCGGATATATGCGTAAGGACAGAGAATTTTCACCGCTGACCATCAGAGAAGGCAGACTGTGGCTTGAGCAGATTGCGGAAAACCACAATATACCTGAAGTTGATTCTTCTGCACTCAATGCGCGCGCAGCGAGTGACAAGATTCGACAGAAGCCGACCAAAAACGACACGGACAACGAAATCATTAACATAAAAAACCTTTGGTTCAGATATAACAAAGACTCCGGCGACGTACTCCGCGGCCTCAATATCAGCGTCCGCAGAGGCGAGCTTTTCTGCCTGCTGGGCGGAAACGGCGTAGGCAAGTCAACCACACTCAAGGCCATCAGCGGTAATGTGACTGCCCAGAGGGGTTCAATCACAGTGGACGGCCTGAAGGTAAAAAAAGATAATTTCAAAGAACTTTTCAAGAACCGGCTGGCAATGCTTCCGCAGAATCCGCAGGCCCTTTTCACCGAAATCACTGTGGAGGAAGAACTGATGGAAGCGCTGTATTTCAGCAATTTCAGCGACGAAGAAAAGGCGGAACGCATCGAAGAAATGCTTGACCGCATGGAAATTTCCCACCTGAGCAAGTCTCATCCCTATGATCTTTCCGGCGGGGAACAGCAGCGTCTGGCATTGGGCAAAATCCTCCTGCTGGAACCAAAAATCCTCCTGCTGGACGAGCCGACCAAGGGGCTGGATCCTTTCTTCAAAATCACTCTGGCCGGTGTGCTTAAGAAACTGACGGAAGAGGGCGTGACGATTTTTATGGTTTCCCACGACGTGGAATTCTGTGCAGAGTACGCTGACAGATGCGCCATGTTCTTTGACGGGGACATAGTGTCCGTGGGCAGCCCGAAGGAGTTCTTTGCGGGCAATAACTTCTACACCACTTCGGCTAACAGAATCGCGCGAAAGTGGCTGCCGGAAGCAGTTACATGGGAGGAGGTGGCTGCATGGGCAGAACAGGTTACGATGACAGACAACTAACAGCACGAAAAAAACGTACTTTCACCGCCGGCCTGCTTATACTTATCGCCATGCCGCTGACTCTGATTGCAGGAAGCTTCCTTATGGACAGCGCCAACTACATGCTTATCAGCCTGCTGGTTATCATATATACTATGATTCCGTTTTTTATGATCTTCGAAAAACGACGTCCCAAAGCACGTGAAATCGTACTTATTGCAATGATGACAGCTATTACTGTTGCCTGCCACATGTTCTTCAATATGACCATTTCTGTCATTGAAATAGGTACCGCAATGGTTATAATCGCAGGCATTGCCATGGGACCGGAAGCAGGTTTCCTGGTGGGGGCACTGGCAAGATTTGTGTGTAACTTTTTCCTGAGTCAGGGACCGTGGACACCGTGGCAGATGTTTACATGGGGACTGCTGGGATTCATTGCAGGGCTCACTTTCAGCATCAGTCAGGACGGAAAAAAATCAAGCACCTTCCATATGATTATGGGGCCTGTAATCTGCGTTTTTGCAGCAGTGGCGCTGGCCTATGTCACATACCTGATCATACTGGGCAACGATACTACATTTTTCGGGTGGAGAATTTACGTATTCGGTGCAGCAGGCCTTCTGGCAGGACTTATTCTCCAGAAAAAACGCATGCCTGCAGACCGGGCAACTTTGACCTTGTTTACTTTCCTCACAACTGTTATAATCTATGGAGGAATACTCAACGCAGCCAGTCTGTTTACTATGTCGGGAATGCCCGGTACTGAAATCAGCTGGAATACTCTGCGTCTGATGTACGTCAGCGGCCTTCCATACGACCTGCTCCACGCAGGCACCGCAGCAGCCTGCATGCTGCTCATGGGCCGGCCGATGATTGATAAAATTGAGAGAATTAAGATAAAATACGGGATCTACAGATAGGAGGACATTATGACAGACAAATTCGAAGTAACTACTGAAAACTATAAATTTAATCAGCACAGGGAGTGTGAATTTTTCCCTTGCCACGAAACTAAAGATGTGGAAAATTTCAACTGCCTTTTCTGCTACTGCCCGCTTTATGCTCTTGGCAGCAAATGCGGCGGAAATTTCAAGTATATTGAAGGTGACGTCAAGGATTGTTCAGCATGCCTTGTGCCTCACAGACGTAAAAACTATGATTACATCATGAGCAAATACAGCGAAATTCTTGAGCTTGCAAAACAGAACAAGTAATTAAAACAAGCCTTCTTTCATATCATGACAGAAAAGCAAAAATTGATATGAATGAGGAGGCAATAATGAAACTTGGAATAGTTGGAACAGGAGCAATGGGGAAAACTCTGGCGCAATGTGCTGCAGAAGACAGTGCTTTTACTGAAATATTTCTCATTGAACCTGCAGATGATAATCCATGGCCTGCGGAAAAGCTGAATCTTATAATTGATTTCAGCCATCCGGAGGCCATTAATTCTGTTTATGAATATTGCAGAAAACATGGTGGAAACATACCGGTAGTGATAGGAACCACAGGATACGGGCCGGACGGCTGGGAAATGATCAGACTTCTGCGGAGAATCTGCCCTGTAGAAAAGCGGACTAATTTTTCTGCAGGTGTTGAGGCAATGAACCGTCTGGCAGAGCTTGGCACGGAGATTCTGGGAAATAAAGCAGACATCAGGGTTTATGAAGCACATCACCGTTATAAGCAGGATGCTCCCAGCGGCACTGCAAAGACCCTTTGCGGGTACGTTGGAATAAGCCCGGAAGAATACTGTGATAAGGTTGCAGTACACCGGATGGGAACTGTGCCCGGTGAACATGCAGTGTATTTTGCTATGGAGGATGAAGTGCTTGAAATCAGGCATACAGCTTTCTCTAAAAAAATATTTGCACTGGGTGCGCTGGAAGCCGGGAAGAAGCTTTTAATTGACATATCAGGTCAAATGTGATATACATTACAGGTAAAAATATGTTAAAATCTGGCTAAGAAAGAGTAGAAACAAAAGATGGAAATAGAATTAAAATATTCTTTAACAGATAATCTGGCAAAAGACAGAATTTTAAACGATCATCACCTGGCGGAGATGAAAGATTCTTCCTGTGATGAAACCCTTCATATGAAAGCAATATATTTTGATACTGCAGAGGGTGACCTGCAGCGTTTTCAGATTGCTCTGAGAGCGCGTCATGAAAATGACAGAATTGTGGTTACACTCAAGTGGAAGGGCAGTGCACAGGACGGTCTTCACATAAGAGGAGAACTTAATGTCCCAGGCGATGAAACTTACCTTGAAAATCCTACTGTGGAAGTGTTCCGCGGCAGCGAAATTTTTGAGGAACTTGAAGAGGCAGTTTCAGGCAAGCAGCTGATTCCGGTGATGGAGATGGACTATATCCGTAAATCCATTCAGGTGGACACAGGGGCTTCTATCAGTGTGATTTCACTGGATGAAGGTGTTATCCGTGCCGGTGACAAAGAAGCCGAAATTCTGGAAGTTGAAGTTGAGCTTTATTCCGGCGAACAGCGTGATATGATTGCACTGGGTGAAGAACTGGCTTCCAAGTATAATCTGGTGAGCAATGATCAGAGTAAATTCCAGAGAGGGCTGGAACTTCTTAAGGCGGAATAAATGGGAAGATATACAAGCATAAAAGTATTTTATAAAAACAGATTTGTAGGTTATGCGGGACTTGTTGACAAAGCGAAAAGAGGCATGTTTATCTATTCGGATGAATGGCGCAAAGAAGGCTTTGACATAAGTCCTTTTGCATTGCCCCTTTCAGACCAGAGACGTATATATGTCACTAAAGATAATCATCCGACGGGTATGTTCAGCGTGTTTACAGCAAGTCTTCCGGGAAAGTGGGGATCTTTTATTCAGCAGAAATTTCTCGGCCAGATGGGTATTGAAGACAGCAGTATGAATGTGCTTGACAGACTGGCTCTGGCTGGGCGCAGCGGCAGAGGTGCTCTGAATTATGAGCCTGCTTCACTGATCGGAACTGATACATATAATCTCACCCTGGATGAAACTGCAGCAGAAATATTGAATATGGCCAGAACCGGCAAGTCAGATGCGCTGGGAACCCTTTACACGAAAGGCAGCATGACAGGAGGAAGTACTCCTAAGATAGTCGAAACTATTGATGGTGAGGACTGGATTATAAAGTTTCCGGTAAGGCCGGGAGAAGAGGAAAAGAGCATTACTGAATATGAGTATATGCAGTGTGCTTCAAAGTGCGGAATCAATGTGGCGGAAACCAGACTTTTCGGGTCATCCAATGGCAGCAGTTATTTCGGGGTAAAGTGTTTTGACCGTATTAAAAATACGGAGGGTGTGACTTTACCTGTGCATATGCTAAGCGTGGCTGATATCATGGAAAAGAACTGGCGCCAGCCGGGATATGATTATCATGATCTGATGAAAATGGCTCTGGTAATCACAAAGGACAGCAGAGAAGACATAGAAGAACTTTTCAGAAGAATGTGTTTTAATGTATTTGCGAATAACTGCAATGATCACATGGGAAAATTCAGTTTTCTTTATGATGAAGAAGCAAAACGCTGGAGGCTTGCACCGGCTTACGGACTGCGACGAACAAACGCAGTGATTGGTGCAAGAATGCTTTACGTCGGAGGAAACAGTATGATTCCTTCTTCGGAAGATATTGTAAATACTGGCGTGCGGGCAGGTATACCGAAGGAAAAATGCAGTCAGATTGCGGAAGAAGTTGAGACAATTGTCCGGGAAAATCTTAAAGTCAACGGATAATTTAAGAATATTGTATAGTTTTTACAGGTGTCATATAAAAAATGGCACCTTTTTTCTGTTTTTTCACGAAAAAAACACCTAAAAAACTGATAATTTCTTTACTTTAGTGGTAATAAGATGTATAATATATTGCGATTGTTTGCACTTTCGGTATTTTGAGCTGCAAAAAAATATATGCAGAGCTGCAGAAGCAGACGATTTTATAAAATTGTTTTTAATATTTAGGAGGATATATTTTAATGAAAGCAACATTTATTTCAAGAGAAAAGAACGATGTAAAGTTCACTATGGAATTTACAGCAGAAGAATTTGAAAATGCACAGATCAAGGTTTACCAGCAGACTAAGGATCAGTTCCAGATCGATGGTTTCAGAAAAGGTAAAGCTCCAAGAAGCATCATCGAAAGACACTACGGTGTTGGTGTATTCTTTGAAGATGCTATTGATGAATTATTCAGAGAAAACTATGGCAAGACTCTTAACGAATTAGGTCTTGAAGTTATCGGAAGCCCATCTGCAGAATTCAGCGAAATCGCAAAGGGCCAGGGCTTCACAGCTACAATCACTGTTCCTTGCTTCCCTATCGTTGAAGTTAAGGACTACAAGGGCGTAGAAATCGAAAAGGTTGAACAGGAAGTCAAGGAAGAAGACGTTGAAGCTGAAATCAAGGCTCTTCAGAGAAGAAACGCAAGAATCGCAATCGTTGAAAGACCTGCTCAGGAAGGCGACACAGTATTATTTGACTATGCTGGATTCGTTGGCGAAGAACAGTTCGAAGGCGGCACAGCAGAAAGACAGGAACTTAAGCTTGGTTCCGGCATGTTCATCCCTGGTTTCGAAGAACAGCTTGTTGGCGTAGCTGCAGGCGAAGATAAGGATGTAGAAGTTACATTCCCTGAAGAATACCACGCTCCTGATTTAGCTGGCAAGGCAGCAGTATTCCACTGCCATGTACACGAAGTTAAGGAAGAACAGCTTCCTGAACTTGACGATGAATTTGCTAAGGATGTAAGCGAATTCGATACTTTAGATGAATTAAAACAGTCCCATAAGGAAAGACTTGAAACATATGCACAGGCTGCAAGCACAAGCCAGATGAAGGATGCTGCTCTCCTTAAAGTTGTAGAAGCAAACGACATCGACGTTCCTGCAATCATGATTGAAGACGAAATGGACAGAATGGCTCAGGAACTTGACCAGCAGTTAAGATATCAGGGAATGTCCCTTGCACAGTACATGGAATTCACTGGCAAGACTATGGACGATTTCAGAACTGAATTAAGACCTGATGCTGAAAGACAGGTTAAGACAAGAATTATCCTTACAGGCATCGTAGAAGCTGAAAAGATCGAAGTATCTGCAGAAGAACTTGAAGAAGAAATCAAGATGATGGGTATCCAGTACCAGATGACAGCAGAAAAGGTTAAGGAATTAATCGGCGAAGAAAACCTTGGTTTCTTAAAGAAAGACCTTCAGATTAAGAAGGCAATTGACTTCATCTTCGACAACGCAGTTGTTAAGTAAGCCTTTACGGACATACATAAACGCGAAATAAATGTATTAAATAAAAGAAAGGGGTATAAAGGATGGCTTTAGTACC
>JAFQHT010000110.1 GCA_017397825.1 Bacillota bacterium
TACACCTTTTGGTCACAACGGCGAAGATGTGCTTAACAAGATTCATCCGGGCGGTTTCGAACATAATGTGCAGAGCCTGCGTGTGGCAGATGTACTGGAATCAACGGCTTCCCGCAGGGGAATGAACCTTACGGCAGAAGTCCGCGATGGAATTGTAAACCATACAGGTTCTCTGAAACCTTTCACCCTTGAAGGACAGGTTGTAAAAATCAGTGACCGTATTGCATACATAAACCATGATATTGACGATGCGGTGCGCAGCGGAGTTATCTCCATTGAAGATATTCCGCAGACTTCTCTTATTCTTTTCGGAAAAAGCCACAGGGAGCGCATAAACAATATGGTCAGCGATGTTGTCAGAAACTCAGAGGGGGCAGATGCGATTCTCCAGAGTGAAAATTTCAAAGAGGAACTGGATAACCTCCGCAGATTTATGTTTGCAAATGTGTATAAGAGCAACATGGTCAAAAAGGAAGAAGACCTCAATAAGGTCGACGTGGTTGTAAGCTCCCTTTATGATTATTTCCTGGAAAATACACATAAACTGCCGGAAGATCTCCGTGCCATTGCTGAAACAGATGGTAAGGCAGAAGCTGTAAAAGACTATATTGCGGGTATGACAGACCGCTTTGCACTGCATACATACACAGACTTGTTTGTGCCTAAGGGCTGGAAATGATCGATTTTGTAAAATTTCACAAAAATATCACAATTTAAAAAAAAGGAATTGACCCATTTTTGTCGTATATAAACGTATAAAGCGTTTTCAGGGAGATAAAAATGGGTTTTAATTCAGGTGGGGCTACAATTGAAGATCTTAAAAGCCAGATTAATATCGTTGATGTAATCGGGCGTGTTGTTCCTCTGAAAAGAGCAGGAGCCAACCATAAAGGCGTTTGTCCCTTCCACAACGAGAAAACGCCGTCTTTTGTTGTTTCGGAGCAGAAGCAGATTTTTACATGTTTCGGCTGCGGCGCTACAGGAGATGTAATTGAATTTACCAAACGCTACTACAACCTTGACTTCGGTGAAGCAGTTGAAAAACTGGCCAGGGAGCATGGAATCGAGCTTAAAAGTACCGGAAGCGGTGCAGGCAGCCAGGAAAGAGAAAAATTCTACGAAGTAAATAAAGAAGCGGCCAGATTTTTTTACAGAGCATTTACTGAAGGAAAGAACGCCGGCTACACATACATGAAAAAACGCGGCATTGACGATGCAATCCTTAAGAAATTCGGCATCGGTTACGCTGACGAAAGCTGGGACAGCCTTTACCAGTACTTCAAAGCTAAAGGCGTGGAGGAAAAAGTCCTTCTGGAACTAGGTCTTATTTCTGAAAAAAACGGCAAATATTATGATAAATTCAGAAACAGGGTTATCTTTCCCATCATCAATACCAACGGCAAGGTAATAGGGTTCGGCGGCAGAGCAATCGGTGACGCAATGCCCAAGTACCTGAATTCCCCTGAAAACAGGGTTTTCCAGAAAAAAAATAATATCTACGCTCTGAATACCACCAAACAGGATGTGGGAAAAGAGGGTTACGCTATTTTAGTTGAAGGCTACATGGACGTTATTTCCCTTTATCAGGGAGGTGTACGGAATGTGGGTGCTTCGCTGGGAACAGCACTTACTGAAAATCAGGCCAAGCTGCTCAAGCGTTATACGCGGAATATGGTGCTTTCATACGATGCTGACGAAGCCGGACAGAATGCAGCGGTCAGAGGACTGGAAGTTCTAGGGGCTGAAGATATAAAAGTAAAGGTTCTTCACGTGACAGACGGTAAGGACCCGGATGAATATATAAAGAAAAACGGCAGGGAAGCTTTCCTCAGACTGGTTGACGGAGCACTGCCGATGATTGATTACAAGTTAAATACAGCCAGACGCGGACTGAATCTTTCGACAGAGGACGGAAAGATTGATTACATGAAAAAAGCCTCGGAGATTCTTAAGACTCTCAGTCCGACTGCAGCTGATATTTATATAAAAAAATTGTCTGGTGACCTGAAAATTGCTGAGGGTGCAATAAGAATGGAAATCTTAGGCAATAATAATATGGGAGAGACTCAGACCGTCAGAAGGCGGCCGGTAAAAGAGGAAACTGCTTCAGAGTTTTCAAGTCTGGAAGCAACAATCTTTAAAGTTCTCCTTGTAAATCCTTATTTCTCAGAAAAACTTCTGGAAAATGAGAACATTATCCAGAGTACTCTGGGTAAAAAAATCGAAAATATTATGTTCGAAAAATATGGTCTGAACGGTGGTTTTGAACTTGGGGACATAATGGACAGTCTGGAACCTGATGAAAGCCAGCAGTTCGCAGCAGCCCTTGAAAAAATAATAGTTGCAGGCAATGAAGAACAGGTTTTCGATGAATGTATTAAAAAATGGAAGCTTAATAATGCAGTCAGAAAAGAGCAGGAGATAATTGACCGACTGGCTCTGGCTGACGAAGACAATAACAGTGATTCAATAAAAGAGCTGACAGCTGAACTGTTGAAGGTTCAGAAGGAAATTAACTCGTTTGGGGGAAGAAAATAATGACAGCAGAAGACAACAAAAAATTTAATGCAAACAATATTGAAAATGGTGAGGCAGTAATGTCACCTGCAGAAAAAAAGCAGGAACTTCTCAACATTCTTGTTGAAAAGGCAAAGGCAAACAAGAGCAAGCTTACTTACTCTGCAATTGCTGACGTACTGGATGCTACAGATCTGGACAAAAATCAGATGGACGACATCTATGATGCCCTTATTTCCAAGGATATCGAAATTGTGTCAGAACATGAACCTGATGATTTTGATGTGCTTCTCAACGAAGATATTGATCTTACTGAAGACCCTGATATCATCATGGATGAATCTGCCGATATCGATCTGGATGCAAGTATTCCTAAGGGAATTGCGGTTGATGACCCTGTAAGAATGTACCTGAAGGAAATCGGTAAAGTTCCTCTTCTTTCCGCAGACGAAGAAATTGAACTTGCGAAGAGAATGGAGCAGGGCGATGAAGCTGCAAAGAAAAGACTATGCGAAGCTAACCTGAGACTGGTAGTAAGTATCGCAAAGAGATATGTCGGCCGCGGAATGCTTTTCCTCGACCTGATTCAGGAAGGTAATCTGGGTCTTATCAAGGCGGTGGACAAGTTCGACTACACCAAGGGTTACAAGTTCTCCACATATGCTACATGGTGGATCAGACAGGCAATCACACGTTCCATCGCTGACCAGGCAAGAACCATCAGAATTCCTGTTCACATGGTAGAAACAATCAACAAGCTTATCAGAGTATCCCGTCAGCTCCTTCAGACTTACGGACGTGAACCATCCCCTGAAGAAATCGCTGAAGAAATGGGTA
>JAFQHT010000111.1 GCA_017397825.1 Bacillota bacterium
TCTCAATTCACCTTTAAGAATCGGGATTTTCGCACTATGCATAGTGCTTATTGTAGGAGCTTTTGCTTTCGGGTCCATCCGTGTGGGTGCCAGCGTCAATGCAAACAAGACTATCGGCCTTGATAAGGGGGTGGCCGTAGCTCTTGCTGATGCAGGATTCACAGCAGATGACGTTGCAAACCTGACTGCTCACTACGACAGCGAAAACGGTGTGGCTTCATACGAAGTAGAGTTTACCGCTGCAGGCTTTGAATATGACTACACAATCAAAGCCGCTGACGGAAAAATCATCGAAGCAAGCCGTGAAGCCGAAAAGGCACAGGTTATAAAAGAAAGCGATATTAAATTTGAAGACGAAATCGAAACCCAGCCGCAGCAGTCTGCACAGCAGTCCGAGCCTGAAAAGCCTGTACAAGTACAGGAAACTCAGCCGCAGCCTGTACAGCAGCCTGAACCCGAAAAACCTGCGTCAAAATATGTAGGAGTTGATAAGGCAAAAGCTGCAGCTCTTAAGGATGCCGGTCTTTCCTCTTCAGAGGTCACATTCACCAAGGCAAAACTCGATAAAGACGATGGAATAGCCGTTTACGAAATTGAATTTTTCTCAGGCAACACTGAGTACGATTATGAAATCAGCGCAACTTCCGGAAAAATCCGTGATAAGGATATTGACTGGGAGGACGACTGGGATGATGACTGGGACGACTAAATAAACAATCACCTTTCTTATAAAATATAAAACCATACAAAAAAGTTTAAAAGCCTCACAAAACCGGAAGTAACGCACAGCTTCCGGTTTTTACTTTGTGCTGCAGGGTTATGCCCGGAAGTTTTTCAGTTTACAAAATGTTTCCGCCGTGTTAAGATTTATTGTTGTGAAAATACGTTAAAAATTTACATTATATATAAAGGTGACGTGAAATGAAACTTATGAAACAACTGGCCATCATTCTTCTGATGACCTTCCTCGGAGAACTTCTCAACCATATAGTTCCCCTGCCCGTGCCTGCAGCAATCTGGGGCATGATGCTGCTTTTTATTGCCCTGTGCACCGGCATCATCAAGCTGGATATGGTAGAGACTACCGCCGATTATCTTACAAGCCTGATGATTCTTATCTTTGTGCCTTTCGGTGCAAGTATTATGGTAAGTTATGCTGACATTAAAGACTACATTGTCCAGATTATGGTTATCATCACTGTAAGCTTTTTTGTGGTTTTCTTTGTTACCGGCAAAACATCCGATTTTATTATCGATATGAAAGAAAAAAAGGCAGGCCGCAGTCTGCACAAAACAGAGGAGGCAAGTCATGAATAATATTCTCACAGAAATTTTTGACTCTGCTGTCGGCAGCACCTACTTGGGAGTGTGTATTACTATCGGTGTGTTTTCTGCTGTCAGCCTGCTGGCATCAAAAATCCGCAATCCGATAATCAGGCCGCTGGTTAATCCTCTGGTGTGTACTCTCATAATCCTGGTGGGCGGCATGGTCCTTCTGAACATTCCTTATGAAGCGTACAAACCTTCCGGCGACATAATCGCCTGGTTCCTTACTCCGGCCACTGTAAGCCTTGCGGTACCGCTGTACCGCCAGATCAATGTTCTTAAAAGCAACAAGCTGGCCATTCTTGCCAGTGTTACAGCCGGAAGTATTGCATCCGTAGTCTCAATTTTTATTATGTGCAAGCTGATGAAACTGCCGGTAAATATTCACACCAGCCTTTCACCAAAATCTGTAACTACTGCCATCGCAAGCAGTATTACCGAAGAACTTGGCGGTATTGTGGCATGTACAGTTGCAGCCGTACTGATTACAGGACTTCTCGGCGCAATCCTGGTAGTTCCGCTTAAAAGTCTTTTCCGCATCAGACACGATGTGTCCTGGGGCGTTGCCTGCGGCACGTCCGGGCATGCAGGTGGAACGGCAACACTTATTCAGATCAACGAAGTTGCCGGTGCTATGTCCAGCATTTCAATTACCATTGCCGGCATAGTGTCAGTGGTTCTGGTGCCCATATTTGTGGCACTGTACTGAGTTACCCGCTGATTTATCCAACAAAAAACATAAAACGCAAAAACCCCTGAAAAAACAATTCAGGGGTTTTCTTTATGGTATATACTGTGAAAAATGTGTGCTTACACGTCGTTTCTGCAAAGATCTTCGAATGATTCTCTCTTAACAGCGATGTAGTTTTCGTTTCCGCCTCTGAGCATTACGATTGGTGGCTTGCAGAGCTTGTTGTAGTTGGAAGCCATGGAGTAGTGGTAAGCACCTGTTGTGCATACTGCTACTGTGTCGTATCTGCCAACGCTGGATGGAAGCATAACGTTTTCCTGAATGATGTCACCGGATTCGCAGCAGCGTCCTACTACGGAAGCTTCGAAATCACATGCTTCGTCCATCTTGTTTGCCAGCAGGCAAGTGTACTTGGAGCCGTAAAGTGCGAAACGGATGTGGTCTGCCATGGATCCGTCGATGGAAACATAGTTCTTGTATCCAGGAATCTTCTTTACTGTACCAACTGTGTAAAGAGTCATACCAGCATCTGCAACGATACTTCTGCCTGGTTCCATGTGGATTTCAGGAAGCTCAAGGCCAAGTCTTTCGCATGCAGCTTTTGCTGCTGCTGCAACTTCGCCAACTTTCTTTTCGATGTCAAGGTATGGATCGTCTTCTGTGTAACGAACACCATAACCGCCGCCAAGGTCAAGAACAGGAGCTGTGAAACCATGCTTGTCTCTCATGTCAGCCAGGAATTCAAGCATTACTACTGCTGCTCTTTCGAACACGTCTTCGCCGAAAACCTGTGAACCAACATGGCAGTGGTAACCCATAAGCTGCACGTGTGGCTGCGCCAGAGTATAAACTACGATTTCTTCTGCCTGGCCTGTTTCGATGGCAGAACCAAACTTGGAGTCAACCTTACCAGTTGCAACTTCTGCAAAAGTATGAGGGTCGATACCTGGAGTGATTCTGAGAAGAAGTTTCTGCTTGATGCCTCTCTTTGCAGCTTCTGCTTCAACAGCCTTTACTTCTTCAACGTTGTCAGCTACAAAATAGCCGATGCCGTTGTCGATTGCGTATGCGATATCTTCGTCAGTCTTATTGTTGGAGTGGAAATATGCGTGGGAAAGGTCGAAGCCTGCCTGCTTTGCCATGTAAATTTCGCCAGAAGAAACTACGTCAATGCCCATACCTTCTTCTGTCATAATTTCATAAAGGCGCTTGAAACAGTTTGCCTTGGATGCGAAAAGAGGCTGAGCTTCAGGTCCGAAATGTTTTTCGAAAGCATGCTTGTACGCTCTGCATTTTTCGCGGACTTTATCTTCGTCCATAAGGTACAGCGGTGTGCCGTACTTTTTTGCGAGTTCTACAGTGTTCTGTCCAGCAAAGTGGAGAACACCGTCTTTTACTGTAATGTTATCACAAATCATTTGTATAACTGTCCTTTCAGTGGAATGTGCACAGCAAGCTGCGGCTCAACCACACCACAACCTGCTGTACGGATATTATTATGAACTTTTTGAATATTTATTTCAATACTTATTAAGCAGCTGCCTGTTCTTTTTTCTTTGCAATTGCCTTGTCTAACCAATCCTTACCGTCAACGAATCTGGAAACGATGTAAGTTACAACGTAGTCTCCAGCGGAGTTGATCATTGTTGCAGGTGGGTCTACCAGGTTACCGATCATAACAAGGATAGGGAATGCAACTTCGATCTGAGTTGGGAAGAAGATGGAGCAGATGATGTATTCACCGATGTAGCCGCCGCCAGGAACGCCGGACATACCTACGGATGAAAGAACTGCTACTAATACGATAAGTGGAAGTGAGGACCAGGATACGTCCTGACCGAATACGCCCCATACGAATACGATTTTCAGTACGCAGGAGAAGCAGGAACCGTCCATGTGCATTGTTGCACCAAGAGGACATACCATTTCAGCGATGTCCTTGGATACGCCTGTTTCTTCAGCACATTCAAGGTTTGTAGGAATAGTTGCTACGGATGAGCAAGTACCAAGAGAAACTACTGCAGGACGAGTAATGTGCTGGAACATAGTCTTGATACCGTGCTTGCCGCCGCCGAACCATGCGAACAGAGGGAATGCAGTGAATACGTAAATGATGCAGAGTGGGTAGTAAGCAATCATTGCTCTTGCATAAGATTCAGTGATTGCACTGCCGTACTGAGCTACTAAGTCTGCGAAGATGCAGAAGAATGCGATTGGAGCATAGTAAGTGATAATCTTTACAAATTTGAGCATTACTTCTGATAATGCGGAGAGCCACTGAGCGATAGGACCATCTGGACCGCCTGCAAGGTTAGTTGCAAAACCGAACAGAATGGAGAATACGATCAGAGGAAGCATTGCCTTACGGCTTAATAATCCTACGAAGTCGTTAGCAGTAAAGAAGTTTACCAGCATGTCGGACATGGAAGCGTATTCGCCCATTTCTTCGGATGGAAGTTCTGTCCAAGCTTCTAATACTGGAGGGAAAATCTTTAAAATTACGAACATGATAACTGCAGCGATAGCACCAGTTACAACGAAAATTGCAACTGTTGTACCCATGATCTTACCTGCACGAGCCTTACTTCTCATGGAAGCAACTGAGCTGGAAATGGATGCAAATACTAAAGGTACTACTACGCAGAACATCATGTTGATGAATACTGTACCGAATGGCTTAATTTTCATACCGAATTCTGGTGCAAACCAGCCTGTAATCATACCAGCGATCATTGCGCCGAGCATAATTGCCAGGAAACGGTAATTCTTTAATACTGAATTTTTTTCCATTTTGAAAAATTCCTCCTGATAAAAATGTCTTTCTATAATTGCTATGGTTGAATAAATAAAAATATATGTGAAGCCTTACGGCCTGCACTCTTTTACAAGCAAAGGTCTTCGTCTGTAACTTCGCCTTTTGCTACAATGTTTGTAGGACCTGTCAGGTAAAGGTTTTCGATTACCTTTCCGTCTTCGCTGCGCTCAACGTCGATAATAAGTTCCCCGCCTGTCATACCTACATGTACACCCTTTCCGCTCACTTCGCCTTTGAGTGTGAGCACTGTGACCATGGAGCCTGTACCAGTACCGCATGCGTAAGTAAAGTCTTCAACGCCGCGTTCATATGTACGTTCGTAAACCTGGTCTTCACCAGTCACTTCGTAGAAATTGATGTTTGCACCCTTTGGAAGGGATTCGTGGTAACGCATCTTGCGGCCCAGATCGAAAAGTTCTCTTTCGGGATAGTCTCTGAGTCCGGAAATCTGAACTGCTATATGAGGAATTCCCGGATTGCCAAGTTCCACATAAGAGCAATCATAAACTTTTCCATCGATTTCCATAGGATGTTCCAGTTCAATTGTTGTAGGGTCATTGAGGCGGACTTTGTAGAGACGATTATCAATGCGGTGACCTGTTACGATACCTGCTGTAGTTTCTACTGTCTGTACATCACCTGCCAGGCCTACTTCGTAGCCATAGCGGCAGATGCAGCGTGCGCCGTTACCGCACATTTCGCCCATGCTTCCGTCAGAGTTGTAAAAAGCCATTTTGTAGTCCGCTTTTCCGGACGGTTCTACAAACATCATGCCGTCAGCACCGATGGACATATGTCTTTCGCAGAGAAGCTTGGCAATTTCACCGTACTTTTCTGCAGGGATTTTTTCTTCGATATTGTTGATTACTATGAAGTCGTTTCCGGCTCCGTTCATTTTCCAGAATTTCATTTTGATTTCTCCTTTCAGGCAGAGAGTTTTCTCAACGGCTATATATAATAGCAAAGGTTGTGCCAAACTTTATTTTCATACCCCAAAATTCGTCAAAAATCGTCAAAATCCTTTAATTCCAACCTTTCCGCCTTTTTAAACATTCCTTTTTCAGGTAAAAATTTCGCTGCATCCCTTTTTCTGAGCAGAAGGCAAACTAAAAAGGTTCGGATTTGCGAACTTTATTTCCGCATTTCCGAACCTTTTGTCTCCTGTTTCTGTTATTCTATATTATATTCCTTTAATTTGCCATAAAAAACGGTTTTGGTAAGCCCAAGCTGCTCCATTGCTCTGATGCGGCTTCCGTTATTCTGAACCAATGCCTGCTGAATAAAACGTTTTTCCTCCGCCTTCAGGTGCTCCTTAAGAGTCAGCGGGGTAATTTCTGTTTCCAGCTCGATATGCTCTGCGTAGATAATATCTGATTCCGAAAGTGCAACTGCTCTTTCCAGAATATTTTCCAGTTCACGGATGTTGCCCGGCCAGTTATAAGCAGTCAGCTTGTTGAAAGCTTCCCCGGAAAGATACTTTTCGGGCATTCCGTACTTCTGGCGGATTCCTTCCAGCAGATTGTTTATGATAAAGTAAATGTCATCACGGCATTCTCTCAGCGGAGGCATTTCCAGGGAAAAAGCACTGAGTCTGTAATACAGGTCAGAACGGAACCGGCCTTCGGCTGCCTCTTTTTTCAGATCCCTGTTGGTTGCCGCAATTATTCTCACGTCCACCGGAATCATTCTGGTTGAACCCACCCGGCAGACAGTTTTATTCTGAATCACATTGAGCAGCTTAGCCTGTATGCCCAGCGGAACTTCACCGATTTCATCCAGAAAAATCGTTCCGCCGTCGGCCTCTTCAAAGAACCCTTTTTTACCCTTAGGGTTGGCTCCGGTAAAGGCTCCGCCCACATAACCGAACATTTCACTTTCAAACAAAGTAGGTGCAATGGTTGAACAGTCCACCGCCACAAAAGGCCCTTTCCGCTTCTGTTCACGGCTTATGGCCTGGGCCATAAAAGACTTCCCCGTCCCGCTTTCACCGGTAATAAGCACATTGCAGTCCAGCCTTGCCAGCTTGACAGCATAACGTTTGGCAGACGCCATTGCTGTGCTGTTGCCGAAAAGCTCTGAGAAAGGATTATCCTCGTCAGCATTCCCATGCTCTGCTTCACGGTATTTTTCCTCAGCCTTGATGATGGCATTGTTTCTCTCGGTGATGGTGAATTTTATATCCTCGATTTTACGGAAGCGAACAATTACCCCTTCCGTCCTGTCAGCCTCATTAATCGGCAGAATGGAAACCACCAGTGCATATCCGTTGATGTCGCATACCTGATCCAGACATCTGTCCATTTCTCCGTTCATGACCTTCTGAAGATACCCTTCAAAAGCTCTTCCTTCAAAAAATGCGGAGAAGTGATAGCCCACAACATTAATTTCCATGTCAGGATTTTTAGCAGCAAAGGTATCTCCTCTGAGCAGATTTCCAAGGCCTTCCTTCCGTGCGGAATAGCCCTTTTCCTGCCAGAACTTCACTTTTCCGGTTTCCTTGTCAAGCGCCACAAGCTGGCATATGGAAATAAAGTAGCTGATGCTGTAACGCATGTTACCTACTGTCACGGCGATTTCTCCGCCGTCAATTTCTGCGCTGACAGGCATTCCGCTGTATTCAGTCTGGATACTCAATTTCTGCGTGTCCCCTGCGTGGACATGCTTATATATGGCAGCGCTACCTCTGACATCATAAACTCCTGCTGCCAGAATTGTATCCCCTGTCTGTATTTTTTTATCTTTTATGCCCAGCTTTTCCAGATCCTGCGGGCGGAGATCTCCATCGTCCTCTCCGAGTGCAGTATCCCCGAGAATTACAAAATCCCCCGGATTCAGCCTTCCTGCATCGTGAGAATACTGGCTGTGATTAACAAGCCCGAAATAGTCCTTTGCCTGGCGGTTGATGTGGGTGACGATTCCACGGTTATCCAGAGTAAATATTGCGTGAGATGATGAGTCAAGAACACTCTGCAGTATATCCATTTTATCTTTCCTTCCTGTAAATGCGGCCCGGTTTGTTTCCGGGCCGTCAATAACATTATATACTACACATCTTTCTTTTTAGCAAGTAATTTTACAGGCGCTTGCTTGAATTCTTCCATATACCCATTTTTTCTGCGTCTTTAATAAGCTGGTCGCGGAAATCAGGATGAGCGATATTAATAAGTCTTTCTGCTCTTTCCCAGGTAGTTTTTCCCTTGAGATTAGCAACGCCGTACTCAGTTACGATATAGTTTGTGGCCATTCTTGGCGTCGTTACAATGGCTCCCGGAGGCATAACCGGGGAAATAAGAGATTCCAGCTGACCGTCCTTGCCCACTCTTGTGGAAGGTGTGCAAAGGAAGCTCATTCCGCCCTTTGACTGGTACGCACCAAGCACGAAGTCCAGCTGGCCACCCGTACCGCTGATCTGCTGATAGCCAGCCGATTCAGAGCAGACCTGTCCATACAGGTCCACCTGAATGCAGCTGTTTATGGATACGAAATTGTCAATTTTAGAAATTGTTGCAATATTGTTTACGTAATCAACCGGCGCATTGCAGCAAATCGGATTGTCATCGATGAAATCATACAGACGCTTGGTTCCGCCCGCAAAAGTATATACCGCCTTGCCTTTGTCGATAGGTTTGTTGCCGGTAAGCTTACCTGCCTCGAAAAGGTCTACATAAGCGTCAGTGAACATTTCTGTGTGGGCATTGATGTTTCTCTGATCAGATTCTGCCAGCATGGAACCTATGCAAAGCGGAAGGCTTCCGATACCCAGCTGCAGTGTGCTGTGGCTCTTGATTCTTGGTACTATATGGCTCGCAATCATTTTGTCAATTTCGCTCGGCTCCTTGGTCGGAAGTTCTGCCAGCGGCGTGTTGCTGCCTTCCACAACATAATCGATACCGTAAAGATTAAGCTGAGTCTGATATCCGTGGGCAATCGGCATATTTTCGTTTACTTCCACGATAATTTTTTTTGCAGCTTTGATAACGCCCCACATATCTGCAACCTGTGGTCCCAGGTTGAAGTTCCCGTGTTCATCCATAGGCGCAACCTGGAACATGGCAATATCAATGTCATTGTCGTTTCCCACCCAAAGATACGGCAGCTCGCAGAACATCATAGGAATGTACCAGCAGCGGCCATCCTTGTTCATTTTGCGGTCATGGACATTGAAGTGAGCCGAAGAAAACTTCACCTGCTCATTGCTGCTTGTAGCAAGATATGTTTCAAAAGGTTTTTCTCTGATGGCAACTGTACTTATAATGGTTATATCCCTGAGTTCGTCTGCTCTTCTGGCGATAGCCTTATCAATATCTACTATGGAACCGCAGCCCAGTCCGAAATGGAGTCTGTCCCCGTTCTTTACCATGGCAGCCGCCTGATCTGCCGTTATCAGTTTTTTCTTATATTCACTCGCTAAATCAGATGTTCTGTACATATAATCTCCTTTACCCGTTGTATTTGTTAAAAATAAAACAATTATAGTTGTATTATACTTTATTGTTAAAAGTTTGACAACTATTTTTTGTGGTTTTTTAATATTGAAGAAGAGTTTCTTTCGGTCCTGTTGACAAGTGTAACCACTTGTGTTATCCTGTGGTTACAAACGTAAACACTTATTAGAATTCAGGAAAGGGGGTTAACATATGAATTTATCTGATATGGAATGGAAAGTTATGGAGCTGCTCTGGGAAAAGGGTCCGGTTACAGGCCGTGAGGCTGTAGAATGTCTGGAAAAGGCTATGGGCTGGAGCCGCAGTACCACGCTCACACATCTGCGTCGCATGGAAGCAAAAGGGGCCGTGTGCAGTCAGATGGACGGCGGACTTAAAACTTTCACAGCACTGATTCCACGGGAAGAAGCCGCATTGGCAGAAACCGAGGACTTTCTCAGCCGTGTGTACAAAGGCAGTCTGAGCATGATGGTAAGTGCCTTTACACAGAAGCAGTCTCTGTCCAGAGCCGAAATAGACCAGCTCTACGAGATTCTGGAAAAGATGGAAGGAGGCGGCAAAGATGATTAGCTGGATTATCACTTCCTCTGTGCTGATTTTAATTATCATAGTTCTGCGGTACCTGCTCCGGGGGCGCATTTCCCTGCGCCTGCAGTATGCCCTCTGGCTTATCGTGCTGATACGTCTGCTTCTGCCATTCGGGCTGGGATCTTCACCGGTAAGTCTTACCGGTGTGGTTGAAAGGATGCCGGTGGTTCAGGATATAGAAAGTATCCGCCAGGTGGACGATATCGAGTATATGCAGGGAGGTACTGTGGAAGGGTATACCGGCCTGCTGAGCGATGAAGTTGTACACGTTGCTGATAACAAAACCCCCGAAGAATTTATCCGCATGAAAACTGCACTGAAGCTCAGAGATGTTGCAATGCCGCTGTGGAAGCTGGGAGAGGCGGTTTTCCTGCTCATATTCCTGTGGGGCAATCTTAACCTGGGCAACGAGCTGAAAAAATCCAGAAGCTGGTTTCCTGCTGCGGGACAGCTTCCGGTCTACATCACCGACAAAGTGGAAACACCTTGCCTTTTCGGCCTCTTCATACCGACCATTTATATGACATCCGAAGCGGCATCAGACGAAACAGTTCTGCGCCATACTCTGGAGCATGAACTCACTCACTATTACCACCGGGACAACCTGTGGGCCGTGCTGCGATGCATTGCTGTGGCTTTTCACTGGTACAATCCTCTGGTGTGGTGGGCTGCCAAGCTGAGCCGTGACGATGCAGAGCTTGCCTGCGATGAGGCTACTATTCTTCGCCTTGGGGAAGACCAGCGTGCAGACTATGGCCGCACTCTTATTGAAATGACCTGTTCTGGCCGCCCTTCCCTGCTGACTACTGCCACAACCATGACCGGCAGCAAGGCTACCCTGAAGGAACGCGTACAGCTCATCGCAAAAAAGCCGAAAATGGCGGTTTATACCCTGGTTGCAGTGGTTGTAATTGCGGTACTGGCGGCGGTGCTTACACTTGCGGGGCCTGTCAAAGACCCCGGTCACAAGTTTCATCAGTGGCTTACAGATATAACTGTTTCTGACATCGAGTATGCGCAAGCATCTTCAGGCAATGGCATGGATCAGATTTCATATGATTTTAACGAGAAGAGCAAAGCTGAACTTGTGTCAATTCTCAACAGTATAGACCCGGGTGCTCTCTCTATTTCAGATGATGTGGGTTTTGAAAAATCCTATGAGCTCCGGCTTTATGAAACCGATGGGGAATTATCTGATGGAGATTCCTTCTATTTCCGTATTCAGGATGACAGCCGCATTGCCATGAGTTTCAGCTCAAAAAACCATAGGCGTTTTACAGACAACAAAGGCACTCTCTGGATTGAGTCTCCGGAACTGGTTTCTTTTATTTCCTCACTGGTGGATGAACATGGATTCAGCCTGCACGAGGCCAAAGAAATCACCCGTGCTGACCTTGATTACGACGGTGAAGACGAGATCATCCGTGTGGACATGAAATACTCCGGAGAAGTTTACACTCTCCAGGTTTTAAAGCAGGACGGCACTGTAATCTGGGAAGGCGACGCAGCTCTCCCACATCTGGGATGGACAACATATATGCTTTATCAGGATGGAACCAGCAGGGGAATTCTTAATTATACACCTGCCGTAGGTCAGGGCCTTGCGGGTTACAATTATCAGGTACACTTCCTCGATGGACGTGAAACACCGGAATTCCTTAAGGATGAAGTTTCCTTCCCTATACCACAGCGTGAAGGCGACCCTATTTTTGCCGATTACGAATATGACCCGGCTGAAGTGATTGCTTTCCTCGAAGACATAAATAACCTCATGGAACATTCTACTATTCTTCTGAGTACCGAGGGCGGCGAATTGATTGTTGGTTCGCAGTCGCCGCAGCAATTCATTGATAACAATATGGAACTTATCAGACATTTCAGCGGACAGGAACAGATTACGTTTACAGTTGCTGAAGAGATGAAAAAAGTGAAGGCATCTGATATTACAGAGCTTGGGTTCTTCAGCTTTACGGCTGATGACATAGCTTCCGCCCTCAATAGTGCAGCGGACAATCAGATGACCGCCGGTGAGGCTTCCGGCCGTGGCTTCAGTTCAGATGACTCTCTCTTCTGGGAAGAAATTGCTTACCTTGAAGACAGTTACGAAACCGGGGTCAGCGGTGCCACACTTTCTTTCCGCATGAAATGCGGCCTTGCAGAAAACATCGTCAAAGTAACCTACGGCACTTACAATAATTATTCCACTGGCTTCTTTGAGAGCGAAAAGCTTTATAACCTGCTTCGCTACCGCGACCAGGCGAAGTACGGTGAAATCGACCAGGCTGCTTTCGACAAGTTCCAATATATACTGACAAATCAGATGGACCATTTTTTCAGTGTCATGTCTGAAGCGCAGAGGCAGATTTACTCCTACGAGCTTATTGAATTCAACAAAGCCTGGTCTTTTGAGGAGTCTGACGGAGCCACAGTTGAGCTTTATAACTTTGACTATGGTCTGCTTGTCAATGACCCCGAAAAAATCCAGTTCGCAGGCGGCATGCGCCTTGATGGCTGGCTCCGGCTGCGCGGCTTCAACGGCGGCGGTCAGCTGGCAGTCCGTTACCGTGACGGCGAAATGACAGCTTACTCTTTTATGGGCAATGACTTCTGGTATGACCCGGCACATTCTGACGATGCAAGCTGGGCCAAAGAACGCCTCAAATCTGCCCTTGACCATGCAGAAACTCCGCCGATGTACGATGAGGCAGAAATTCAGGACGCCATCCAGGTTGCAACCAAATACTTTGACCGTAACTTCAAAGGCTGCACACTCCGTTCCATGGAATACGGTGGTGACGATATGTCCAAAGCCCATATCGACTGGGCCGTGAGAAATGATGCAGACGAAGTAATTGTTCTTGTTTCAGCTTTCAGAACAGACAGCCGTGGCGGTGACGGGTCACTGAATCCCGACACCACCTACCATGACTGGAAGTGGATTCTTGTCCGTACTGACGGCGGCAAATGGAAACACGTGGACCACGGATATTAAATAAAAATTCAAAGAGGACATGCCTGCTGCGGCATGTCCTCTTCTTTATGGGTTCCCCGGGCGGAACGACCACGTGCGTCTCTCCGCTTGCACGCTGCGTCCTCGGCTCCCCCCACGGTAGCATCAGACCGCTCACTGCCCGAAAGCTCACCGGGCTTTCTGCCGACGCTCGCGCCCAAGGATTCGATTCCGCTTTGCAAAAACAAGTAAAGAGCTGAGTGCTGCCAACGGCAGCTCTCAGCTCTTCATGGTATCCCCGGGCGGAATCGAACCGCCAACGATGCTTTAGGAGAGCACTGTTATATCCATTTAACTACGGAGACATATTAAGTTTGCAACTTTACGGGCCAGATAGCCAGCGCCCGCCTAAGGGTCTTTAATATAATACCACATATGTACAGATTTTAGTAGCTTTTTCTTTCTAAAAAATTCGCCCACAGTCAAAATCACTGCAATAGTGCAGATTTCTTCATTTTGCAACAAAAAAAATGCTGCATCTATCCTCACCAGCTATTGTTTTTGCTGTTTTCTTTTTACTCTGACAAGATTCGCCTTTTCTTTACTTTTTTCGACAGCTAAATATTAACATCTGTGCCCCTCGAATCGGTGCAATGTTCTTTTTGCTGCTGTTTTGTATTGCAATTTTGGTTTATTTATTGAATTGCAATGATTTTGACTGTGAGTGAATTTCTGCAGTTTTCTCCGCAGACGAACTGTGATATAATTTCTTTCAGAAACCACCGAAAGGAAGCGGAACTATGATTAAACCAATCATGAGAGATATATTTTTTCTTAATCAGAAGTCGGAGCCTGCGACTCCTGAAGACAAACAGGTAATTACCGATCTTCTGGATACGCTTAAGGCCAACAGCGAGCACTGCGTTGGCATGGCGGCCAACATGATCGGCGTCCGCAAACGTATCATCGTGGTGAACATGGGTATCATCGATATGGTCATGGTCAACCCTGTCATCATTGCCAAAGATGGTCCGTACCAGACGGAAGAAGGCTGCCTTTCTCTGCCTGGAACCAGACCGGCTACCCGCTACGAAAACATCCAGGTTACTTATCAGGACCAGCATTTTAATCAGTATACACGCAGGTTCAGCGGCTGGACTGCGCAGATTATTCAGCACGAAATTGACCACTGCGACGGCATCATAATATAAATCGTAAATTGGCAATTCGACAAGTTTCGACACCCGCCACACAAACTCACAAAACGGAGGAAACCATTGATTTTACTTAACGCAACCGACATTTCAAAATCATATACAGTCAATCCCCTGCTTTCCAATCTAAGCTACGCCATCAACGAAGGCGACAAAATCGGCCTCATCGGCGTCAACGGCACAGGTAAATCAACGCTCCTGAGAATCACTGCAGGAGTTGAGGACGCAGACAGCGGAAAAATCGTTCTGACCGGTGGCGTCCGCATCGGCTACCTGCCTCAGGCACCGGCTGCAGACCCAGAGGCTACTGTTCTTGAGCAGGCGGTCAGCTATCTCTGGCCCGACACCCTTGCAGAGGGCGACTATCAGTGTAAGTCCATGCTCAATCAGCTGGGCATCACTGACTACGAAGCGAAGATGGGCACTTTGTCCGGCGGCGAGCGCAAGCGCGTGGCTATGGCAGGCATTTTCACCAACCCCTGCGATATATTGATATTAGACGAACCGACCAACCACATCGACTCAGACACAGTTGAGTGGCTGGAAGCATACCTGAAGAAGTTCCGCGGAGCGATCTTCATGGTTACCCACGACAGGTACTTTCTGGACCGGGTGACCAACGTGATTCTGGAGCTGACCGGCGGCAATCTCTACCGCCACGAAGGCAACTACGAAGTTTATCTGGAAAACAAAGCCGCCCGTGAGGAAATGGCCCTTGCCACAGAGCGCAAACGCCGCACCCTTTACCGCCGAGAGCTGGAATGGATGCGCCGCGGTGCCCAGGCCAGAACCACTAAGGCTAAGAACCGAATCGACAGGTTCCACGCCCTCGAAGAAAGCAAACTTGTTATCGACAATTCTCAGCTTGAGATGAGTTCCGTCTCTTCCCGTCTCGGCAAGAAAATCATTGAACTGAAGAACGTGTCGAAAGTTTTCGACAATAAAACGGTAATAAACGATTTCACATATACTGTGCTCCGTAACGACCGCATCGGCATCCTTGGCGAAAACGGTGCCGGCAAATCCACAATGCTGAAGATGATATGCGGAGAGCTTGAGCCGGACAGCGGCAGCGTGGAAATCGGCGAAACAGTAAAGATCGGCTACTTTTCCCAGGAAAACGAGCACATGGACAAGTCCCGACGCGTCATCGAGTATGTCTGTGATATCGCCCAAAATGTAAAAACCGAAGACGGCTATATCAGTGCATCTCAGATGCTGGAGCGATTCCTGTTTCCGGCTCACATGCACTCAATCCCTGTAGGCAGACTGAGCGGTGGTGAACAGCGCAGACTTTACCTTTTGGGCATCCTCATGGGAGCGCCAAACGTACTCCTTCTGGACGAACCTACCAATGACCTGGATATCGACACCCTCTGCATTCTGGAGGACTACCTTGACAGTTTCAACGGTGCGGTAATCGCAGTGTCACATGACAGACACTTTATCGACCGCATGGCTGTGCGTACCTTTGTTTACGAGGGCGACGGCCACATTGCCCACTATCCGGGCGGATATACTGACTGGGCTGAGACCCGCAAAGCACTGGCCGAAGAAAGAGCCTCCTCTGCGAAGGTTGCCAAGGACCAGAGCGCTGACTCCCAGACAGGCAGATCCGGCCGCAGCGAAGCTCCTAAAAAGCTGAAATTCTCATACAAAGAGCAGCGGGAATTTGAGACCATCGATGACGATATTGCTGCGCTGGAAGAACAGATTGCCCAGGTGGACAGCGAAATCAACGCAGCAGGCAGCGACTTCGGCAAACTGCAGAAACTGACTGCAGACCGCGATCAGCTGACCACGCAGCTGGATGAAAAAATGGAGCGCTGGGTCTATCTCAACGACCTGGCCGAACAGATTGAAGCACAAAAAAACTCCCGGTAATCCGGAAACGCTCAACGGAGGTTTTTTATGAAAAAAATATTTGTTATTTTAACTATTTCCCTGCTGATTCTCAGTGGCTGCGCTACCCCGGGCCCGTCCGGCAGCAATGACTCGTATAAGCAGATTACCGCTGAAGAAGCAATGGAACTTATGAAAAGCGAAACAGACTACATCATCCTGGACGTCCGTACCCAGGAAGAATTCGATCAAGGACATATTCCTGGCGCAATATGTATACCTAACGAAACCATCAGCGACGAGCCGCCTGCCCAGCTCCCCGACAAAGACCAGTTAATTCTCGTATACTGCCGCAGCGGCAACCGCAGCAAGCAGGCCTCTGATAAACTTGTAAGCCTGGGCTATACCAATATTCATGAATTTGGCGTCATCATCGACTGGCCGGGAGAAACCGTAAAATAAAAACCGGCCTGAACCTTAATTCTGACCGGTAATTCACAAAGCTATTCCCATGCTGAAGGGTACATATCCTTCAGCAATTTTTTTCCGCTCCGTGTGCGGAATACTTCTTCGTACATGGTACGGATTGCCTCGTCCTCTGTTTTCATTTCGCCTGCATTGACCAGAAAATCCGCCTCCAGCAGAATCTGGTAATCGAGTCCGTCTACTTTATCATATGTATGGTGGTGCCCTACCAGCCAGCAAACTCTTTCGACAAATTTCGACGTATACATGAATTCCTCAAGAAATTTCCTTACCATGGCAGGACCTTCTTCTTCCTGGACTTTTCCATTGCAGTGTCCGTATTTTTCACGGCACATCGGGCATGCAATATCATGGACAACTGCCGCCACCTCCAGAATTTCCTGTTCTTCATCTTCCAGCACTTCAAGTTCGCCAATCAGCCTGGCAAATGCGAGTACCTTCATAAAATGATTGATATCGTTTAAGTTACCTTCTGAAAATTTTATCATCTTGGCAATTACTGCTGCTGTCTTCATTTTCAGTTCCCCTCCAGATTCAAAACTTATTTCAGTATAGACCTTTAAGAATTTTCTGTCAATTCACTTTTTATTGCAGTTGACTTTGACTTTCCGAAGATTTACAATTTTTACAAGAAACAGAACAGGAGTATATATTTATGAAAGAAAATAATATTATAATCCGTCCGGCCACTCCGGAGGACTCTTCGGAAATTCTCGCAATATACGGCCCATACATCGAAAATACAGCCATAACTTTTGAATACACCATCCCCTCAGAAGAAGATTTCCGTCAGCGCGTGAAAAACATTCTCAGCAAATTCCCTTACCTGGTTGCGGCTAACAAGACTGACGGGAAAATAGTCGGCTATGCCTACGCCAACACTTTCCGCACAAGAAAGGCCTACGACCACACAATCGAGCTTTCCATTTATCTTCTGCCTGAGGCACGGGGAAACGGAACGGGCCGCAGGCTCTACGCAGCTCTGGAACAGATCCTCATCCAGCAGAATGTGCTTACCATGATTGCCTGCATCACATCTGCTTCCGGCACCGATCCTGAAGACGGAACCAACGAAAGTGTGTGCTTCCATACTGCTGTAGGCTTTACCATGTGCGGCTCGCTTCTGAAGAGTGGTTTCAAATTCGGAAACTGGTACGACACAGTCTACATGGAAAAATTTCTGGGGTCTCACACCTCTTCACCTGCAGATGTCATCCCATTTTATGATATCTGTGCACAAATAAACTTCGATAGTTTGTGATGTATACACAACTTTACCACTTGACAGCGCTGCAGTTTTGTGCCATAATAACCATAATTTAATATTCCTGTGAAACCACCTGGAACCTCTGTAGGCTACTGGTGGCGGAGGAAAATCTGGAGAACCCCGTAACCAATCGGGTGCCGAAGGTGCAAGGCTCACGCTGAATCTCTCAGGCAAAAGGACAGAATAAACATAGTCATCACTATGAAATAAGTTTCTTTTACTTATTTAAGATTTAACGCAGAATTTGTAACACGGCTCGTTCTTCTGACGCCGTGTTTTTTATTATAATAAACCCGGACGTCGCGAAATAATATTTTTATTAATTTCTTTAAGGAGGAGAGTTTATTATGAGTTGGTTGTATGATTTTTTCGCAGGACCCCTTAATACTGTAGCATGGATTTATATCCTGCTTCCATGCGTTTTCGTAGGAGGTCTGTACTTTACAATCGGTACAGGCGCCGTACAGTTCCGTCGCTTCGGCTATGCGATGAAAAACACTGTAGGTAAAATGTTTAAAAAGACAGAGGCAGAAGCCGGTGCGGTTACCCCTCTTCAGGCTGTAACTACTGCTCTTGCTGCAACTGTAGGTACAGGTAATATTGTTGGTACTTCCCAGGCAATCGCCCTCGGCGGCTACGGTGCTATTTTCTGGCTCTGGCTGGCAGCCCTTCTGGGTATGGTAATCAAGTTCTCAGAAGTTACTCTTGCTGTTAAATATCGTGAAAGAGACGCTAAAGGCGACTGGGTCGGCGGTCCTAGAACGGCCTTGGACCTCAGTGGAAATGGCTGGCTGTACTGTTCTGCTTATTTGCTATCTTAGCATCTTTCGGTATCGGTAACATGTCCCAGGCAAACTCCATCATGGACTCCATCAAGAATGCTATCATCGCATTCAACCCTGACATGACAAACAATGGCCTCACTGAATGGATAGTAGGTATCCTTCTCGCATCAGTAACTGCACTGGTACTTTTCGGAGGCATCAAGAGAATCGGTTCCGTAACAGAAAAATTCATTCCGTTCATGAGTGTTCTGTATATTATATTTACACTGGTTGTAATCGGTTCCAACATCGGAAATATTATTCCTGCTCTCAAGATGATCGTTGTTGGTGCATTCAACCCTCAGGCAGTGCTTGGTGCAGCTGCCGGTATTGCACTTAAGAATGCTCTTATCTGGGGGCTCAGAAGAAGTGCTTTCTCCAACGAAGCAGGTCTCGGTTCCGCAGCAATTGCACACGCTGCAGCTCAGACTCCTGGTCCTGTACAGCAGGGTCTCTTCGGTATTTTCGAAGTATTCATGGACACAATTGTAATCTGTACATTAACAGCACTTACTATCATCACAAGTGGTATTGAAATTGAATTTGGCGTTGTTCCTGGTTCTGCACTTATCACCGCTGCATTTGCAACTGTATTCGGTCAGAAGCTGGCGTCCCTGTTTATTGCTTTCGCACTGATGATGTTCGCTTACTCAACTATTCTCGGCTGGGCTTTATACGGCACACGTTGTACACAGTACCTCTTCGGTATCAAAGCATCCAGAATTTATCAGCTGATTTTCATCGTTATTGTAGTTGTTGGCTGCGTAAGCCCTATCGAAGCTGTATGGAACCTTGCAGACACATTCAACGGCCTTATGGCAATCCCTAACTTCATCGCATTATTCTTACTGTCACCTGTATTATTCAAAACAGTTAAGGAATTCTTCGGCGACAAGAACAATTTACAATAACATCGTATTACATAACCTGCGGGCCCCATGTCCGCAGGTTTTTTATTGCCCGGGAAAAATTTTTAAAAAGGCTGTTGACATAATCCGCACAATGTGTAATAATGTGCCTTGTTGAACTAAATATATCCTGTGAAACTTCTGGAACCATACAACCGGGACCGGAAGCGGAGGAGACTCTGGAGAATCCCGATAAACCATACCGGGTGCCGAAGGTGCAAGGCTCAGCAAGATGCAGCAGCTGAATCTCTCAGGCAAAAGGACAGAATGCAAAACCGCTTGTGTACATACGCATATATATGGCAATGTACCAATATGCGGCACTTACATGAAACTGTTATTTTCTTCGGAGCTGTCAGGCAATTTGCCGGCAGCTTTTTTGGTTGTAAAAATTTAAAATATTTTTATTTCGGAGGAAAAAATGGACGTAATTTTACAGCTTGTAAAAACAATCAACTCTTATCTTTCAGACTATGTGCTCATCGTAATGCTTATCGGTGCAGGTCTGTATTTCTCAATCAAAACAAAATTCGTACAGGTTCGCTGCTTCGGCCAAGGTATGAAGCAGGTATTCGGCAACTTCAGCCTTCATGGCGGCAAGCAGGAAAGCGGCATGAGCTCCTTCCAGGCTCTGACTACTGCCATCGCTGCACAGGTTGGTACAGGTAACATCGTAGGTGCCTGCGGTGCTATCCTTGTTGGCGGCCCTGGTGCTATCTTCTGGATGTGGATTATCGCCTTCTTCGGTATGGCAACAAACTATGCCGAAGCAGTCCTTGCTCAGCAGACACGTACAGTTGATGAAGACGGCAATATTCTCGGCGGACCTGTTTACTACATAAAGAAAGCCTTCAGCGGCAAGCTTGGCAGCGCAATGGCCGGCTTCTTCTCAGTGGCAATTATCCTTGCTCTGGGCTTCATGGGCTGCATGGTTCAGTCCAACTCCATCGGTGAAGCATGCTACAATGCTTTCGGAATCCCTACATGGATCGTGGGAATTGCAATCTGCGTAGTTGCAGCATTTATTTTTATCGGTGGTACAAGCAGAATCGCTTCCGTTACAGAAAAAATTGTTCCTGTAATGGCTGTCCTCTACCTTGTCGGCGGTTTAGTAGTTCTGGTTATGAGAGCGCCTTATGTGCCTGAAGCATTTGGTATGATTTTTAAATATGCATTTGTTCCAAGTGCTATAATCGGCGGCGGCGTTGGCGAAGCTCTCAAGAACGCAATCAGCCAGGGTGCCAAGAGAGGTCTTTTCTCCAACGAAGCAGGTATGGGTTCCACTCCACATGCTCATGCAATGGCTAATGTAAAAGATCCTCACCAGCAGGGTCTTGCCGCAATGGTTGCAGTTTTCATCGACACAATTGTTGTTGTATCAATGACTGCCCTCGTAGTAATCGCTACATTGTATGCAGGCAATGGTCCTCTTGCCGGAGGCGCTGCAGAAGGAATAGTAAAAACAAATATGGCACAGCTGGCCTTCGGTTCAGTTTTCGGAGACACATTCGGCTCTGCATTTGTAGCAATCTGCCTCCTGTTCTTCGCATTCTCAACAGTCCTCAGCTGGAATCTTTTCGGTAAAATCAACGTAATTTCCCTTTTCGGAAAGAAAGCAGTTCTTCCTTATCAGATTATTGCAATTGCTTTCATCTTCCTTGGTTCATGCCTTTCCAACGATCTGGTATGGGAACTTGCAGACATGTTCAACCAGCTCATGGTAGTACCTAACGTAATCGCACTTATCGCACTTGGCGGAATGGTTGCAAAGGTTGCCAACAAGAAAAGAGAAAAATAATTAAACATCAGTTTTAACTGCACGATAAAGCCCCGGAAGTTCATCCTCCGGGGCCTTGTTTTTAAGTAAATTTAATTGTAACAGCGCTCTCTTTCAACGGAGAAGTAGTAGCCAGTTTCTCCTTCTTCAGGTGAAAATGCTTCCACACCGAACCATACAGTTTCAGTATACCCAGAACCTTTGACTGTTGCTTCGTCGTATACTGCTGCGAATTCCATATCCTTTGCTTCTTCTATAACTGAAGTTAACATTTCTTTGGCCTTCTTTTCGGACACTTTGATTCCATAAGCAGTTTCCAGCTTTAAAATGGCTGTTTCAATTATATCATCTGAAACTTCGTATAAACTGTCAGATGTAAAAATTGAATACTGGTAATGATTGTTTTTTACAGAGTTGTGATAAGCACCTACTTCAAGGTAGCATTTTTCAGAGTCATTGTCTTCCATGCCTACTGCGTATGCCAGCTTATCAATTTCATCTCCTTCATACACCTCATATTCTTTGTATGTTACATATGCCTTGTTGAACAGTTCTTCAGTGGACGTAATCAGCATGTTTTCAAGAGTAGCTGCAGACCCTTCAAGGTCACTGTAATCTACTTTTGCAAGAGTTCCTTCCATAGGGAAAGACTTATCTGCCTTAAGGCCAAGGTCCACAAGAACTTTGCCGTCATCCTCACTCATGTAAAGATCTTCAACATCCAGCCTTCCCAGGTCCTCATTTTCACCATCTTCTTCTGCTGCGCCACCTTCTTCATCATCGCCGGCATTTTCATCTTCACCGATAACAGGTGTGTTTTCATCGTCCGGCTGAGTTGTGTCCTCATTATTTCCGCCGCAACCCATTACACTGAAGCTGAGTACAAATATCAAAAGTAAAACTAATAGTTTTTTCATCAGTAAATTTCTCCTTTTTTAAGTCATGGCCTAGTTTATCATATTATAAGGCTGTTTGTCTACTGCCAATTTGCCTTATGGCATCAGCCAATTTTTCCATGTCATTTAAAGTATTGAAAGGCCCTGCGCTGATGCGTACTGCCCCACGGTCCCAGGTTCCTATTGTTTTATGGGCAAGACCTGCACAGTGAAAGCCGCCGCGGACGGCAATACCGAACTGACTGTTCAATATAGAGGTCACTTCCTCTGCAGCCATGCCGCGGATGTTTATGAGACTGATGCCGGTCTTGCGGCAGGCTGCAGGACCGTACCGCTCAACGTACGGCATAGAGTCAAAGCATTCGTCCAGCCAGCTTATAAGTTCCTCTTCGTACCTGCCGATTACCTCCGGACCGATTTTATGGACAAATTCCGCCGAGTGGCCCAGGCCTATGATTGCCGGAGCATTGATTGTTCCTGCTTCGTAACCTTCCGGAAATTCACAGGGCTGCAGCCGGCTCCGTGACTCAGTGCCTGTTCCTCCCTCAATCATATGTGTCAGCTTTACATGAGGACTTACATAAAGCGCCCCTGTTCCCATAGGCCCCAGAAGACCCTTGTGTCCCGGAAAAGCCAGTAAATCTATGTTCAGTTTTTCCACATCCAGGTCCATGCTGCCGGCACCCTGCGCCCCATCCACCATAAAAAGAATTCCCTTTTTACGGGCTATCTGCCCGATCTCCGCCAGAGGCATTTTAGTACCCGTAACATTGGATGCGGCAGTGGCCACTATCAGGCGGGTGTGTGGCCTGAGGGCTTTCTCAAAGTCGGCCGGACTGAGAAAGCCCTCCCGGTCAGCCCGGACAACGGACTGGCTGACCGACTGCCGCTCCAGTGCTTTCAGTGGCCGGAGGACCGAGTTGTGTTCCATGGTGGTTGTCACTACATGGTCTCCGGGACGGAGAACTCCTTTCAGCCCCATGTTAATTGCTTCTGTCGTGTTCTTTGTAAATATGAGCCTTTCCGGCTGACTAATATTAAACAATTCCGCGATTTTTCTTCTGGCTTGGTATACTTCTTCTCCTGTCTTCATGGACATGGCGTGGCCGGACCTGCCCGGGTTGCCGCAGTATTTCAGTATACATTCTTCCATGGCTGCCACCATGCCTCTTGGCTTCGGAAAGGAAGTTGCTGCATTATCCAGATATATCATGGTCTTTTCCTCGCATAAATTAAAAATAGAGGGCGTCTATGCCCTCTACATATTATGCTGTCTGGCTGCCGGTTGATACTCCATCCGCAGACAAATTATTCATCGTGACTGTAAATTCCGCTTCCGCTTATAGGAATTGCCTCTCCGCCGTATGTCGGCTTGCTGCGGAGAAGTGCTTTGAAGCAATCTTTGATGCGGGCCAGAATTTCTCTGGCATCACGGTAAGATTGTCCGAAATATCTTCTCTGGTCTGATGCAACGCCGTAAGTTTCCAGACCCAGTTTTTCACCGATGTAAATGGCCCGGTGCTGGTGATATTCCTGAGTTACCACTATAACAGTTTCACACTCAAAGATGCTTCCCGCCCTGTACATGGAATCATAAGTTGAGAACCCTGCATGGTCGCAGAAAATATCCTCTGCCGGAATCCCTGCATCCTTGGCATAATTAAACATCACGTGGATTTCATTATAGTGTTCCTGCCCGTTGTCGCCGCTCAGTATAACTTTAGGCACAATTCCCTGCCTGTACAGTTCAATTCCCACGTCCAGTCTGTCCTTGAGCATGTCGCTTGGAGTATTTTCATCCACGATACCGCAGCCCAGAACTAGCGCACAGTCGGCACCCAGTTCTTTCAGGCTTTCTCTGGCAAACTGCTTGATTTCCACATCATCGCGGCATATGTACAGGATGTTTTCTTCAGTGGTGCTGACCACCCTGCTGTTTATGAGAATTCCTCCAAGCACTGCCAGCATTCCTATTACAATAAATAAAAGCAGTACTTTCAGGAAAAATCGTCTTATCGTCTGTTTCATTACTTTCTCATTTCTTCCCATTCTTCTCTGAGCATTGAGTAAACCAGATTGTCCCGGTCAAAACCGGTAAAAATATGATATCCTCTTCTCTGCACGCCTTCGAATTTGAAGCCGCATTTTTCGATTACTCTCTGTGAGCGTTTGTTCTCTGGTCCGGTGCAGATGCCCATTACCACAAGCTCCAGGTCTTCGAAAGCATAATCAATTACAGCATTGGCCGCTTCAGTCATATAGCCTTTGCCCCAGCAGTCTTCTGCCAGTGAGTAACCAAGCTCCCTGCTGTTTACGTCCTCTCTTCTGCGGTCAGGCTCCAGCCCGATATTTCCTATTACGCGGCCTGTTTCCTTTTCGCGGATGGACCATACGTCATATGGCATGAAGATTTCTTCGATAATCATTTTGGATTCATCAAGGTCTGCATGAGGTTTCCAGCCTGCATTAGGTCCTACATTAGGGTTCTTTGCAAACTCATAGAGGCCGCGGATATCTTCTTCAGAAGTTGTCCATTTTTTAAGAATCAGTCTTTCAGTTTCCAGTGTTCTCATAATTTACTTCTCCTTCTCAGGTATTCTGAATCCGGCAAAACAAGTCACAAGTCCTGCGGCCACACTTACGAGCAGCGGTTCAACGCCCAGATCCAACATATTTGCCACCAGCAAAGTAATCGGGCAGACTGCAACAGAAAGGGCAACTGCTCCTTTGCGGAAATATTTTTTAAAGAATAACGATATAGTAAGCGGTATAAATACTACTGCTCCCCTGAGTCCCATTGAAAGGAAGCCCAGGTCGTTGATAATGGCTCTCGGCATAAGAATTGCCACGGTTCCTGTTATAATCAGGCAGCATATTATAGTCAGTCTGATTGCAACCAGGTGTTTCCTGCCTGTCTTGAAATCAGGAGAAATTTTACTCAGTATATCTCTAACGAAAATTGTCGAAACGCCCAGAGTCAGCCCTCCGCCTCCGGCAATTACTGTAATCATCAGCGCGCCCATACCGATTCCGCCAAGCAGTGGCGGCACATGTTCCATGAGGAACATAGGAAATGCATCCACAGGGTTTTCAAGCATTTCCGAGCGCATATAAAGTCCTACCAGAACGCCGCCGAAGCCGACAGGCACTGTAAGGAATCCGCTGAGAAGAGCTGCTTTGCGGGCAACACTGTCACTCTTTGCGGACCAGATTGCCTGAGCATAAGCCTGGGTGGAAAGCACCCCGATAAGCAGGGATGCACCATTGCAGAGCTCTTTGGTCACTCCTCTTGCAAACAGGTCACTGAGCTTCAGGTCAATGGCCGTTCCGGGACCGATTTCTCCTGCAAGGCTGATAGTAAATACCAGACACACTGCCGCGGTTATGTAAAGCAGAATCAGTTTTACGATTCCGCCCATACCAGCACCGATTACGCCGCCGAAAACCACATATATGCACATGAATATCATTGCAATGATGCAGCCGAAAGCCATGCCGCAGCCTGTGAGAATGTTCATCAGTGCGGATGCTGCAATCAGGTTGGACACTACGCTGACCAATGTGCCGAAAGAACTGAGAATGGAACCTGCCAGTTCAGCTTTCGGGCCGTACTCGTTGGCGATTACTTCCATCAGCGTCGTTTCATTGGTCCTCCTGAGAGGAATTACATAGCCGATACAAAGTATAATACAGCCAAGGCCTGCTCCCAGCGTAAACCAGATGCCTCCCAGCCCGTAGGTATAGGCCAGCTGAGCAGTCCCCACCGTAGACTGTCCGCCTATAAGTCCTCCCAATAATGCGCCGCATACCAGGAAAACTCCGTTTCTGCCGCCTGCCTTATCAAAATCCTCTGCATTTTTTACTTTCCGGTTGGCTCTGATTCCTGCCCAGAGGAATGCCCCCAGAGCACCGACTATTCCAACTACGTGTCCAAATTCCATTTTGCTTCCTTTATTCTGTAGTACTTAAAATTTCTTTGCTCTTGTAGTCTATCTGGCTTACCTTCATGTTAGGTGCCTCTTCAGGGTCAACATCTTCCAGAAGGCCGATTACTGTTTCTCCCAGATAAATTGTTTCCAGCGTCTTTCCGTCCAGGGAAATTTTGCTGTACGGAGTGAAGTTGAGACCTTTGATATAATATCTGCCGCCGATTTCAACTACCTCTTCAATTATAATATCATTTACACCCATCTTCATATCACTTGGCTGGAAAGGATTTTCCCCTCCATAGATATGATACTTACCGTAGAGCATATCATATCCGATTGCCTTCAGGTCTTCCAGATATGACTCGCTGTTGTGGTGATTCTGCTGATAAGTGAAAACTGTACCCACCTGCATGTCCACCATATCCAGAACATGAGCGCCCAGCTGGTAAGTATAAAGATTTTCATCGTCTTTTTTAAGGCCCATATTGTCCCATACCAGATACTGCGTTCCGTAAAGGTTTCCGCTTTCCAGATCATCCTCAGTCAGGTCGATGGCCGGAATATGGTCACCGTACATAGCCAGAATCACAGGCTCGTCCATCTTTGAAAGTTCTTCAATGAGTTCGCCGATGAAAATATCCATTTCGTAAATCTGATTTACGTAGTATTCGTACTTCCACTTAAGTTCTTCATCAGGTGCGGATGTAACTTTTATTACCGGCTCTTCCAGCACTTTTTCGCCCGGATACTTGCCGTGGCCCTGAACGGAGATTGTGTAAATAAGGTCCCGGGATTCGGTGGACTTGAGTGCATCAGTGATGCATTCTGTGAGCACACCGTCCTTTGCCCAGTTTTTAGGAGTCTTTGCAACATTCTTCATGTACTCCACACTTGTGAAAGTATCAAATCCCATGTTTGCAAACACTGTATTTCTGTTATAGAAAACCCCTCTGTGATTATGAATCGCGTGGGCACTGTAACCCAGACTCTTCAAATCATAGGCCATGTTTTCCATAGTGTTTTCTGTAAGGATTGACTTATAAGGATACTCACCAGGACCGAAGAATTTTACACTGATACCTGTCAGCACTTCAAATTCCACGTTTGCTGTACCCGCACCGCATGCCGGAACTGTCAGATCTCCGGAAGAATACTCTCTCATAAGTTTTCTGAAGTTAGGGCAAGGATCCTCTGAAACTTCAATACACTCTATGCTCAGCGGATCAAGGAAGGATTCCAGCTGCAGGAACAGAATGTTCGGATGCTGTTCATCTTCATCCTTATAATCAAGAAGCATAGCATTATCATCGCCAAGCTCTTTCTTGTCGAAAATGTCCAGCATTCTTTCTTCGTTATAACCGGAAGGTTTGCTGATACCTGTGTTCATCCATGTATTGATGAAGCAGTATGCCACACCATAGTCTCTGTACGCGTAAGCAAGGTTACCGAAGAAAGTTTCCACAATACCAAGGTTCACCATAAATGACGTGGAACCGAATGTCATTGCGATAACCAGAATAACGCCCAGCAGATTTCTCTTTCTCTTCTTAGGGTCTTTTTTCTGAGGCCCTTTGATAAAGAGCAGTACAAGCAGCGCCAGTACTATCAGCACACCAACGCCGATAAGTACGATGTGCCATGTTTTAAGATATGTTGTAACAATTGATATACCGTCTTCAATGATTGCCAGGTCTTTTACCGTAAACGGCGTCATACGCTGTGTAAGAATCACACCATTGGAAATACCGATTGTCAGCCAGAAAACAGTTATAATCGTAGATACGAACAGTCTTCTTTTGAAAACCGCTGCTACAACCAGTGTAGCAAAGATAATCATTGTATTATAAAGGAAAATTACCGGTTCAGAAACCATGAAGCGCAGCCCGCCCAGAAAATCTGTTGTACTGAATCTTCCCAGAGTTTCCATCAGCAGGTTTATAATAAATGCTGCCAGCGCAGAATATGCGAAAATATTCTTGTAGAACTTACGCTTGTCCATGGTTTCTACTTCATGGATGGTTTCTTCTACTTTTCTGTCCAGCTTTTCAAACTTGTCGAATTTTTCCATGTTATTTGCCCCTTTCTTTGCTTAATCTCAAATATACCTCGTTTGCCAGACTTGCAAATTCATATAAATCCAGTGTTTCTGCTCTGCGGCCCGCATCAATTCCTGCTGCCTCCAGAGATTCCCTTACGATTTCCTTGGTAATTCCACTCACCCCCATGAGAGAATTTGACAGAGTTTTTCGTCTCTGACCAAAGCCTGCTTTTACGCACTGGAAAAAACTGTCCTTATCGAGAAGCTCAACTTTGCGCTGCTGGCGGATATCCAGTCTGAGGACAGTGGAACCCACCTTTGGCTGCGGCATGAAAGCCTCTTTAGGGACATTGGTTATAATCTTTGTGTCGCAGTAATACTGCACTGCTACTGAAAGCGAACCATAATCCTTGGTTCCCGGTGCAGCATCTATTCTTTCTGCAACTTCCTTCTGCATCATAATTGTGATACTGTCTGCAGGTACTCCGTCTTCAAGGATTTTCATGATAATCGGAGTAGTTATATAATACGGAAGATTTCCGATGATTTTTACGTTTTTACTGGTCTTTCCGCCGCTGAATTTTTCGATGATTTCGTTGACATCGGTCTTGAGGATGTCCTGATTGATTACCTGCACATTGTCAAGATCCGCAAGCGTCTCCTCAAGAATAGGAATCAGAGTCTTATCGATTTCAACGGCAACCACTTTTTCAGCTTTAAGAGCAGCCTCTCTGGTGATAACACCCATGCCGGGACCGATTTCAATTACAAAATCTTCAGGTCCGATGCCCGCTCCGTCAACAATATTATCAACAATATTTTTATCCACTAAAAAGTTCTGTCCCAGGCTCTTGGAAAATTTGAAGTCGTGGCTGTCCTTTATAGTTTTTACTGTGGATGGTGCATAAAGTTTCTTCATCTTCTGTTATTCTCCCAACTCTTTCACAGCTTCTGCAAAATCTTCTCTGCTGATGCTGAACTTGTTTAATTTATTAAGCAGCGCTCTGCCGTTTCCATATCCTATGCCCAGAATTCTGCCCAGATTTTCTCTTCTCTGCCGCGAATCCTCTCTGCCCGTAAGTCCTGCCTGAAATAGGTCTGCCTCTGAGAAAATATTTTCACCATCTCTTACGGTGCAGCGGGCCTTTTTCAATGCCTCAAGTATATCTTCCGGCTCCGCATTTTCAATTCCTATGTCACCTTTTTTAGTTGCCTGAGCCCGCGGCAAAAAAGCCTGTCCAGCCTCAGGAAATTTTGCAGTTATCCTGCGTCTTATCTCTTCACCGGAATAGTCCGGGTCAGTAAAAATTATTATTCCCTGTTGGTTGCAGGCTTTTTCAATAAGCTGCCATGTTTCTTTTTTAATGCCAAAACCGTGGGTTTCGATGGTCAGTCCATCCACCGCACGGTTAACTGCTATAGTATCATCGCGACCTTCTACTATAATCGCCTCTTTAATCTTCAGTTTTTCCATCTTCTGTTTCGTCTTTTCCTTCTTCTGAAGCTGCGCCTTCATATCTCGGCCCGATTTTTTCCATATCCGTTTCCGGCATGATAAAAAGCAGTTCGTTGCCTCTTACCAGCTTCAGATCTCTTCTCGCAACTCTTTCGATATATTGTGGTGAGCTTACATGCTCGTATTCAGCCAGCAGATCTTCCTTGGTATTGAGAAGCTGCTGATGTGCTTTTTCTGCTTCATCCAGTTCCTGATTAAGCTGGATGATTTTAAATCCGGACACAACAAAATATGCTGCAGCTATTACCAATACAGCAATCATTATAATTCCACTGCGGGTTATTTTTTTATTTTTAGGTTCTTTTGTTTCGAATGTACTTATCTGTCCCTTTTTCTTTGCCATCTCTTCCCCCTATTGGAGTAAGTATATCACAAAATAACCGCTTCCACAACCAGAGGCCCAAAAGAAAGCTTGCAATTCCCGAAAAACTGACTTTTCCGTTATCGCAGAAATAAAAGAATTCACTTACAAGAAAACCTGTCACCACCCAGTAAAACAACTCCATGGCAGCAGCACCCACCCGGCCCGTTCTCCGTATCTCTGTAAATCTGCAAAAAACATCCTGCACCAGTCCTGCGGCCAGTCCGCACCCTGTCATTACCAGAAAAATTTCACTCTGGCTTCTCACCAGCTCTGTCATCGGCTGCCTCTTGCTGTCAGTTTTTTCAGGAAGCCTGGTCTTGTTCCGTGACTTTTGTCGGTGTATGCCAGAGAGCAGATTCTTCCGGTAACAATCAGGGTTCCCTCTGCAAGATCCAGCTTCTGTATATTCAGTTTTTCTCCTGTAATTTCAATGCTTCCCTCTGTCAGGTTTGCCCAGAGTGTTTCCTCATCAAATGCATCCACATCCGTAACACTGCTTACAGTTATCTTTTCCCTGTTTTCGATTGTAATATAATGATTATCCATAAATTCAGATCCTCCCGAAACGTTTACTGCTTAATTATATGCGCAGCACCTGTCCGGGAGAACAAAGGTAACTTATGGAAAAGAGGCAGACATTCCTGCCTGCCTCCTGTGATTTTTAATTATAAAACGCTTGCCGGATTAATATTCTTTCCGTACTTGAAGACTTCGAAGTGACAGTGTGGTCCGGTGCTTCGTCCCGTATTACCTACCGCTGCAATCTTCTGTCCCTGGAAGACCTTATCACCAACTTTTACGTACATCTTACTGCAATGTGCATAAAGTGTCTGATATCCGCCGCCATGGTCAATCTTCACATAGTAGCCGAAGTTTCCATGCCATTTTGCTGCTACTACAGTACCGCCATCAGCTGCATAAATCGGAGTTCCTGTAGGTGCTGCATAGTCAAGACCATAATGCATACGGCCCCAGCGCATACCATAAGCTCTGTAAACTCCCACATTAACCGGACGTCTGAATGTACCTGTTCCCTTCTTTGGAGGAGGCACCTTAGTTCCCTTGACAACGATTTTATCAACAGGTTCTGTAATAACTACAGTCTTAAGATCTTCTCTTTCAACAGTTTCACCGTTGTGTTTTGTCAGTCTTGCTGTAACTCTTGCCTTACCCTTCTTGCCGGCCCTTGTTACAACGCTGTCACCGATATAGTAACTGTTTGATTCCTTGTAAACAGTTTCGTAATCGATGGATTCCGCAAAGGTTGAAACTTCAATCGTTTCTACTGTCAGAAGCGGTACTTCTTTCTGAATAACGAACTTATCACCGATATGAAGAGTATCATCCACATCAAGGCCCGGATTCATTGCCTTAAGTTCTTTGAGACTGAGATCAAGCTTGTCGCAGATTCCATAAATTGTATCGCCGGATACAACTTTATATGTTTCTTCTTTCTGTCCGCCACTCTTCAGTTTTTTGATAGCCGCAGACTTACTTGTCACGCTCGAAAGAGTTGTACTGATAGGTTCGATTACAATATCTTCTGCAAAACCTACATATTCGTATTCAGTATCATCACTGTTTTTCTTCATATAAGTATTGAGCACATTATCGAGGACTTCTTTTGCAATCTGCTCACTTTCAAGAATCATCATTCTTTCGCCTTCGATAATCAGTGCATAGGCTGTAGCCTGAATATCACCCATGTAAGTGAATTTTCTCAGCACGTCATCAACTGTATCGATTTCCTTGCCATAAGAAAATACCTGTTTGAACTCGATGTCTGTTTCAGGGTTAATATCAATGTTTGAACCATATTCCAGAGAAAGCTCTTCACTGACCATATCCAGAATCTTCAGTACGTCTTCCTGCTCTTTTACAATACCCAGCGTCTTACCATTATAGGAATACTCATAATCTATAACAGATGCCGCCATAAGTACAATTGCCAACATTCCTGAAAACAGGAAAACAGAAGCTTTAAGTATTTCCCTCCTGTACTGATGGAGCTCCATTCGTATGTCATGAATTTTTCTCAGAATATATATTGCTGTTCTGGTGAATATCCAGTCAATTACCGCAGCCGTATGGTCCCACCAGTTTACAACAGCTGCCCCGCAGTCGATAAGCTTGTCCGTGATTTTTCTGCAGACTTTCAGAAACACTATGTATCCTGCGTAACACAGGTCAACCAGTTTATCGAAGAAAATGTCCAGCGCCACTATAACAGCAGCACCTATGTCCCATAGTTTCGTCATTGCGGGGTTCTGGTTTTTAGTTTTTATCTTTTTTGATTTTGCCATATTTCCGCCTCTCCTGTTCTGTCTTTGATACAGCTGCATCTCAGTCCGTTTTCGTCCACACCGGTGTCACTGCATCTTTCGCAGGAATATTTTATATCTGTATAATCCACTGCAAAGTTGTTTTCTGTCAGAAGTACTGCACGTTCTTCCTCCAGCATGGCCATCTGTTTTCTGGCCTCTTCTATCTGGTCTCTTGTCATTCCGGACAAAAGCCCTCTTGAAAGTTTACTTCCAAGAGATGTGAGCTCCTGATCAATTCCTGCCAGAGCGGGAACTGCCTCGTAAACTTCCTTCCTTCTTGCTTCTGCTTTTGCCTGCGCTTCATCACGAAGGAATTCATAATATTTATTAAGAACAGCCTGTGTAACTGTTACTTTCTGGTTTACATCCCTGCCCATATCTGCCGCTTCTTCGCGCCAGTTAAGCAGGACTTTGTTCACATAGCGCAGATTAGGGTTGGCCGCTGACAAAGTCGTATCGCAGGCCGCAAGGATTCTTTCTTCGTTGAAACCAAGCTCCTCAACCCATCCGTCTATCATCTGTTTTTCTGCACTGGTAGCATTTCGTCTGAGCCCCAGTGAATTGAGAACTTTTCTGTAAAGTCCGTAACGCTCTTCAAGTTTTTTTATGTAGTCCAGGATATCTTCTTTTTCCAGGAGACCTTTTTCCTTCCAGGCCATTATTACCTTGGAAATATATTTCATGCTGGTCTGTCCTTTTCCGCAGCAGTAACGGTACGCTTCTCTGATCAGCTCGTAAGTGATACCTTCCCCTGTCCAGCCGGAAATTGTCTTCTGCTCCTCATTGGAAAGAAGCCTTCCCAGAATATCCTCCAGATCATCATAAAGCTCTTTAAGTCCTGTATCTACCAGCACCTCAGATCCTGCAAAGTCAGTGAGCTCATCATCGGAAGCTCTTTCTTCGTGGATCTCAGACGGCACATTGCCGTACATCTTTTCACGGATGCTGGCAAACTCAATATCAAAATTATATGGACCGGGTCTTGAACTGAAAATCCTTTTTACTATCCCCATGGATTCCCAGTAGCTCCAGGCAGACACCACCTGATCGGAAGTCAGATTCAGCTGAGCAGCCAGAGTCTCATGACTCATGTTCAGTCCCTGCTGAGCATACAAAAGCCCGTAAAGGTAAACCTTTACGTACTCACCCGGCGCACCCGGCATATATTCATTTATGAAAATATTTTCCACGTCGGTGGTGAGCAGATAATAATCCCTCACTTTTCCTTTTGTAAAACTCATTATATCCTCTTTCTGTGTTGACTATCTGAAGAGTTTGTGTTTTCGGCCAAAACTCTAAAAGGCCTTGTCACTGAATTTGGTATATCTTGATACCCAGGTCAGTTCAATTTTATCGGTAGGACCGCTTCTGTGCTTGGCGATATTCACTTCGCAGACACCAGGCTTATCCGTATTTTCGTTGTAGTAATCGTCTCTGTACAGGAAAACTACGATGTCCGCATCCTGCTCTATAGACCCGGATTCTCTCAGGTCTGAAAGAATTGGTCTGTGATCCTGACGCTGCTCCGGTGCACGGGAAAGCTGGGAAAGCACAATAAGCGCGCAATCCATTTCTCTTGCAAGAAGCTTCAGGTTTCTTGAAATTGTACTGATTTCCTGCTGGCGGTTGTCGGTTTTTCCCTGCATACTCATTAACTGAAGGTAGTCGATTACAATCAGGTCCAGACCCTGCTCTGCCTTCAGTCTTCTGCACTTGTTACGCATTTCCATGATAGAAATGCCCGGTGTATCATCAATTACGATTTTAGTACTGTTAAGTTCATCAAGCGCCATAGTGATTCTGTCCCAGTCCTTACGGTCCAGATCGCCCTGCTTCAGTTTCTGCATTTCAACTCTGGTCTGCATCGCAAGCAGACGCTGGCCCAGCTGCTCCTTGGACATTTCCAGGGAAAATATGATTACAGAAGAACCATATTTTACAGCACTCTGCTGAGCAATATTCAGCGCAAATGCAGTCTTACCCATGGCAGGTCTTGCTGCCACAATAACCAGGTCTGAACGCTGGAAACCGCTGGTTTTTTCGTCAAGGTCCTTGAAACCCGTCGGAATACCCACAATTTTATCCTTGTTCTGGGCAGCCGCATCAATAATTTTTATATTATTGAGCAGTACGTCCTGAATCTTGGTGTAATCGCTTTTCTGGCGGCGCTGTCCGATACGGAAAATTCCGCTTTCTGCGTAGTCCAGAATTTCTGCAGCATCCATCTTTGCTTCATATCCCTTGTCAGTGATATCCTCTGAAGTTTTAATCATCTGACGCAGAGTTGATTTTTCTGCAACGATTTTGGCATATTCACCGGCATTGGCAGTGGACGGAACATCTGCAGTCAAAGTAGCGATGTATGCTCTGCCGCCCACCATATCAAGAGACTTGCGTTTCTTCAGTTCTTCGCAGACAGTCAGCATATCCACCGCTGTGTTTTCTTTATATAATTCCCAGATTGCCCGGAAGATTTCTCTGTGGCTTTCATTATAAAAGTCATCGGCAGTGACTTCTTCAAGAACTTCAGAAAGCACATCTCTGCTGAGCATTATTGCCCCCAGGACGGATCTCTCCGCTTCTTCGTTGTGGGGCGGAATTCTTTCAATCATCTTATTCTCCTATTCGGCTACGATTGTTACCTTAAGCTGTGCGGAAACTTCGCTGTAAAGCTTTACGTTTACAGACATTTCTCCTGTGGACTTGATTGGGTTATCGAGCTGGATTTTTTTCTTGTCAACAGTGAGCTTGTGCTGGTTCTTAAGAGCATCGGCAATGTCCTTGGATGTGATTGATCCGAAGATTCTGCCGCCTTCACCGGCTTTAGTCTTTATAGTAACGCCAACAGCATTGAGCTTTTCTGCAAGAGCCTGAGCCGCTGCCTTTTCTTCAGCCTTCTTTTCAGCTGCAATAGCCTTCTGCTTTTCAAGGCTTCTTACATTGCCTTCAGTTGCTTCAATTGCAGCACCCTTTGGAATAAGCATATTTCTTGCATATCCATCGCTTACCTTTACTACATCTCCTGCTTTGCCTGTACCTTTAACGTCCTGTTTTAAAATAACAATCATTGTTTGTCAACCTCCATAATTTCCATAATTTTACATACAGCCTCATCGGCAGACATTTCCACCTGAGCGGCTGCTGTGGTAAGGTGGCCTCCGCCACCGAATTTTTCCATGATTACCTGTACATTTACTTCTCCGAGTGAGCGTGCACTGATAACCGTTTTCATTTCCATATTTCTTCCGACCACGAAAGAAGCTTTTATATCTTTAATAGTCAGAAGCTGATCTGCAATCTGAGCACACATCACCTGCGCATCGGCTCTTACCTGCTGGCACTGGGCAACAGCAATACCGTTTGCGAAAATCTGCGCCTCAGAAAGTGCAGTTGCTTTTAACTTAACATTGTAAAAATCTTCCTGGAAGAATCTTTTGACTTCTGTAGGGTCTGCCCCCTGCCTGCGGAGCCATGCTGCCGCATCAAAAGTACGAACCCCCGTCTTCACCGTGAAACCATTGGTATCCACAGTCATTCCGGCAAGAAGAGCTTCTGCTTCCAGCTTCAGTAAAACTTTTTTAGAAGTCATAAACTGAAGAATTTCTGAAACCAGTTCAGATGTGGATGAGGCGTAAGATTCCATGTATGCCAGCACCGGATTCTCAATAAAATCTTCCA
>JAFQHT010000112.1 GCA_017397825.1 Bacillota bacterium
AACGCCGGAGTAGAACATGTTACCGCCAGCCATGAAGATAACTTCTGTACCAGCTTCATACCAGCCAGCTAACATTGTCTGTAATTCTGGGGAATCCTGGAAGGAAGCACCGTATTCGAAGCTGTATCTCATTTCAACGTCAACACCCTTAACAGTTGCTGCGTCGTTAGCGCCCTGAGCATAACCATAACCATAGTTGAGGCAAGCAGGGTTTGTACCGCCGCCACCACCGGAGTAACCGAGCTTAGTGAAGCCTTCCATTACTGCAGCGTAACCAGCTAAGTAACCAGCCTGTTCTTCCTTGTAGGAAACGCCTACTACGTTTGCAAGACCCATATCCCAACCGTCGATGAATACGAACTGTACTTCAGGATATTCAGGAGCTACTGCAGCAATTGCAGTTGCCTGCATGAAACCAGGAGTTACGAGAACTTCAGCACCAGCAGCACAAGCGTCTGTCATAGCCTTGATTCTGTCGTCGTCTGTAGCCTTGTCACCGTTTGCAGGTGCATAGTACTTGTATGTCTTGCCATTTTCGTAAGCATACATCTTGCAGCCGTTCCAAGTTGATTCGTTGAAGGAACCGTCCTTTAAGTTACCAACGTCTGTAACCATAGCAATCTGGTATGTACCGTCTTCAGATTCAACTGTATCAGCGATGTCATCATAGCCTACTACTGTTGTTGCGTCATCGCCACCCTGCTGTTCGTCATCTGCAGGAGCATCACCACCGCATGCTGCGAATGTGAAGATCATAGCGAAGATAAGTAATAATGATAAAAACTTCTTCATTTTTTTCCTCCTAAATGATAAAAGAAATATTTACCTCATCATTATATATCATCCGCTGAAAAAGTGAAAGTCCTTTTTTCCACAAAGCCGCTTTTTTTGTGCATTTTTGCAAGGACATTTTTTTAGCATTTTAAAGCGTTATCCTTTAAAAATCTGCACCCAGTAAGTGTTTCCATTTCTGTCCTGGGCGTATCCCACACCAATTTCTGTATAAGAAGAATTAAGTATATTGGCTCTGTGGCCTGATGAGCCCATCCAGCCGCTAATTACAGACTGAGCCGACTTCTGCCCCTTCGCAATATTTTCTCCTGCTGTTTTATATGATACACCATATGCTTTCATCATATCAAATGCACTGCCGTAAGTAGGTGAAGTATGTGAAAAGTAGCCGTTTTTTGCCATGTCTTCTGCCTTGAGCTGAGCAAGCATAGTAAGCTGACCGCTGGATTTCAGAGCATTCAGTCCTGCTGATTTTCTCTGTGCATTTGTCAGGCTTACAACTTCTTTTGCCATATTGCCCTGAACCTGCGGATTTTCTTCCTTCTCCTGTTCCGGCAGCTTGTCCATGCTTCCATTAATATATTCCGAAATATGTGTTTCTATTCTCTGCATAATCTGCTGAAGCCAATGCTGATAACCTGCAGTTTCTGTTGCTGCAAATCCTGCCTCAGTACTTCCCGCAACCATACATAATGCCATAGCCATAACGATAATTTTCTTTTTCATAAAAACCTCCAGATGTAAAAAATTCAGTATTCTGTTTCTTCAATCCCCCTTTCCTGTGTCATATAAATACTGTACCTTAAAAGGTTACACTCCGTAACCCATCAGATTATGGCAGTCTTTCCATCATCTGCAGCCATTGACTTTATCCGGAGAATTATTTAAAATTAGGTAAGCACATAAAGAAAGGGGCTTTATGAAACATGAAAAAGAACAAGAAAATTAAATTTATACTTATAGTACTTCTCCTGATTGCAGTTGCACTTTTTTCGGCGCTGACAGCTGATGATGGTGCTGATACAGGCGAAGAAACCGGACTTGGCACCGGTGCCTACATTGTATATACTACCGCAGAAGATGTGGCTGCTTACCTCCATGAAAATGGTCAGCTTCCGGATAACTTCATCACTAAAGATGAAGCAAGAGATCTGGGCTGGGAAGGCGGCGGTCTTGAAGAATACGCGCCTGGCATGGCCATCGGCGGAGATAAATTCGGTAATTATGAAGGACTGCTTCCTGAAGCAAAAGGCCGCCAGTACTACGAATGCGACATTGACACTGTAGGAAGAGACAGCCGCGGTGCAAAGCGCCTTGTTTATTCCAACGACGGTCTGATTTATTATACCGAAGATCACTATGAGTCTTTTGAACTGCTGTACGGAGAGGAGTAATAATATGAACGACTGTGCAAATATCAAAGAAATTATAATTGACGGCAGCCAGGTAACCTCCAAGGAAGAGTTTTTCAGTGTGCTGCGGAATCAGATCGGCGAAGATGTCCTCATCGGAAGCAATCTTGACGCCCTTCACGATGCTCTGACTTCACTGACTGCACCTTCCGACATTACTATTGTTGAACGTGAACTGCTTGAGCAGAATCTGGGTACTTACTGGGAAAAAATCTATGAAGTACTTATGGACTGCCTTGACGAAAACTATGATCTGAGTGTTTCTTTCGAGGAACTTAATCTGTAAAACTGCTATAAAAAAATCAAAGGACATATCACAGCCTTCTGCGGCCGGTATGTCCGTTTTTATTACACTATTTTCTGCCTTTGTTTTTATCGTAAATGATTTTCATGCCCTTGAACGCGAGATCCGGATCATAGTGGTCAATCATATCTGTTTCGTTATAGATTACACGTCCCAGCCCACCTGTCGCATATACCTTGATATCATTGCGGCCGATTTCCGCTTTCATCTTTCGGATGATATATTCAGTACTTCCTATGTAACCGTAAACTACCCCTGCACGCATGCTGGTGTCAGTATTCTTTCCAAGAATGCTTTCAGGTTTGGAAATTTCGATTTCAGGAAGTTTTGCAGCCTGCTGCCAG
>JAFQHT010000113.1 GCA_017397825.1 Bacillota bacterium
AAATAATCGCTTAACTTTATATTGCTCATTTCAGTTTATATGCTGTGTTTAGTAATAGAATCCTGTATTTTCGTCTGAATATTCCTTTACTCTTGCTTCGTAAGCTTCCATTGCCTCTTTTTCAAAGGCCAGCTCCACGTCGCCTGCACCGATTTCTTTGAGCAGCCATTTTGCAAATGGCGGATTGAGTACCAGTACAGGACCGATAACGTAAGTTCCGAGGAAGTTATTTCTGCGGACACCTTCCTTAGTAATTTCAGGATTGAGTCCAGGTCCGCGTACTGTGTCGAATACACCTTCGCCGGCTTCACCATCCCAGTATGAATGGGTGAACTGGCTCTTGTAGCCTACGATGTCCATCGCAGTTTCGCCGTCGACAAATTTCGCAAGATAAAGAGAATTGAATCTCTTCATCATGTCCCTCTTTGCATGAATCGGGAAAATTGCCAGACCGCAGTCTTCGCTGCCGTTTGTGTCAGTGATTCTGCCGCCGAAAACTTCAAGGGCATTGCCTGTTACAAGGAAGTGTACGCCTGCATCAATCATTTCGACAATTTTCGCCTTATACTGAGCAAGCTTCTCAACTGCCAGTCTCTGGCCTATTTCTGTAAGAGTTCCCATGTAAATCAGATCCGGTGTTTTTTCCATGAAACAAGGCTCACCCACCAGATGTGTTTCCACCACTTCGATTTCAGGGCAGGATTTTTTTAAGTATGTTATGTTTTCCAGATCTCCGTAAAGGTTGGCGATTTCAGGAAAAAGCACTTCAATTCTGATAGTCTTGTCCATTAATTTGCTCCTCCCTTCATAAGTTCACGTACTTTGGCAGCAACTCTGTTGCCAAGGCCGATGGAGTCTGTTCCGTAAAGTACATATACATTGTCATTTTCAAAAAGCTTCAGCTGGTCAGGCGCATCGATTTCCTTTTCGCTGTAGCTGAGCTTTTCTTCAGGAACTCCCGCAAGGAGCAGTCTCAGCTTGTGGTCAAGTCTTCTCGGTCCGCAGAGGACGATATTCTTGATGCAGTCCTGGTTGAGGAACTCAAAGTCGCAGTCATAGAGCCAGCATGTGTTTTCGGACCAGTGCTTCATGTCCCCCTGGCAGCTGTTCATAAGGATGATTTCCTTGTCACCAGGAAGTGTTGAAATATAGTCAAAAACTCTGGATGTTGCGAAAGCATTCTTTTCCTTGGCAAGAAGCTTTATGAGGGTCTTGTCCCCTATTTTTTCTTCGTGAAGTCTGGAACCTACGATATTGAGCTTTTCAAAGAAAGACTCAATTTTTTCGTGGGAGTAGCCCATCTGACGGAGAAGTGCCACTGCTGATACAACGTTATAAATGTTGAAAACACTTTCGTTGAGCAGTTTGTAGTGGCCTGTGCCTTCTGCATCTTTCACGTCGATTGTCATATCCGCCACGTTTACATTGATACCTGCGTAATCGTACTCAGGGGCTTTGAATCCGCATACAGGGCAGTATGCTTTACCAATGTGGTTATATCTTAAGTATTCATATTCCAGCTTGTTATGGCAGTCAGGACAGATCTGAATGTCATTGATAAGGTTGATGCACTCCTTGATGTCCCCTTCCATTTCTTCAATGCCGAAGTATGCTCTCTGGTTTTCAGGTGCAATGGCAGAGGAAATCAGGCAGTCAGCGTTTACAACCAGCTTGGTTTCCTTCGGGATATACTTGGTCAGAATGTCCCCAATATATTCAGGATGACCGTTTCTCATGATTGAGTCACGGGAAAGGTTTGTGATGAGCATGTAGTCCGGCTTCATGTAAGGGAAAACGCGGACTGCAGATCTTTCGTCGATTTCGAAAAGACCAATCTTGTGCTTGCACTTGCCGGAAATTGTGGAGCCGTAAATCAGGCTGGAAGCAATTCCGGAATTGATGTTGGAACCCATCTTGTTGTTAAGTACGTTGTGACCGTCCATGGTAAGCATGTCCAGCAGCATGTTGCTTGTGGTTGTCTTGCCGTTGGTACCTGTCACTGCAATGATTTTTTCAGGCTTGGCAGCGTACTTTAGGAATCTTGGGCAAATTTTAAGTGCCAGCACTCCCGGAAAGTTTGTGCCGTTATGCTTGGTTATTTTCAGCGCCACAATGGACAGTTTGGCTGCCCAGAGAGCAATATAGTATCTTAAAATTTCCATTCAGGAGCGACCTCCTTGATCTTTGGTATAATTCCGATTCCTCCAGGTGTCTGTCCCGGCAGCTGCCAGAAATCGTGAGCGCAGTAGTTGTTTCCTTCAATGATTGCAGGACCGTTCGGTGTGATTGCCACGTCCCAGCCCACGTATCTCATCTGAGGCACAACCTTGGCTGCTCTCTTGGCCATTTCAACTGCTTCCTTTACATAAGGAACTTTGTAGCCAAGAAGCTCAACGCCGGTATTAGGATGCTTTGTGTAGTGCATGCCTGCAGTAGTATCGCCGGAGTGTGCTGGGAAAAGGAATTCCCCTGTTTCCATGTCCACAGGTCCGTGAAGGCCATAGTTATCAACGATTCTGCCGTCCTTGCCCATCTTGAAAACTGCAAAGAGGCAGTGTGGCTCGCCCTGAGCATCGAGCATTGTTATGATTCTGATTGTGTTTACTGAGTGAGGATAAAGCTTGGCAACATCCGGATGATTTTCGATAACATCTTCGATAGTTGCAAAACCCTTTTCCTTTATATATTCTGCGAAAGCCTTCGCATCAGCGAAGTCCTCAGTCTTAAGAAGTTCACATCCGATACCGCAGGAAAGGTCTTTCATCTTTGCGAAAATTTTCTGTCTTGATTCAAAAAACTTCACAACATCTTCTTCAGTGGCTGTTTCAAGGTCGATACATTCTCTTCCGATATAGTCCTTGAAAACTTCATTGAATTCGTTCTTGTTATTGAAAATATGTGCATAATCATGGTCATTCATAAACATCATCAGCTTTTTGCTTCTGAAACGTGTCAGGTAAGTGTCACGCTGTTTATGATTCAGATCCCAGAACTCAAAAGTAACATAATCATTATAGCCACAGCCGTATCTGACCATGGAATTTAAAATATCGCAGAAAAGAAATGCTTTGTTCTTTCCTGATCTTTTATGTGCATTATCAAGAACTTTGAAAAACTTTTCAAAGCTTGCGCCTTTAAAAACTCTCATGTAATACTGTAATTTATTTTCCATAATGTATACTCCTTTATCACATAGGTTATTATATTATAACACATTTTCTTACCTAAAACCATAAATTTTCCAAGTATCTCAATGTATACAAAAAAGTAAACACCCGGCCTGCATTCCGGGTGCTGGGAATAATAGTTTTTGTTGTTATTACAGAATTATACAGATAAAATAGTCCTTTCCTTCATCGCTTATTCTCTGCAATGATTTCTGAACTTTACTGCGGAGAACTTCGGGAACACTGTCGACTTTGTTAGCCATTTGTTCTGTAACCATATCTTTCAGTGTTTTGCCGAAAAGATTAGTTTCCCAGATGTCACTTTCTTCTCCGGCAAACTGCTGGGATAAAAGTTCTGCAAGATCCTGAGACTGGCTCTCTGTTCCTACGACAGGTGAAATTTCTGTAGTGATATCAGTTTTTATTATGTGCATACACGGTGCCTTTGCTTTCATCCGCACCCCGTACTTGCCGCCCTGCCTGAAAACCTCCGGTTTGTCGAGAACCATTTCTGAAAGTTTAGGTGCCACAATACCATAATCATTAAGTTCTGCCTGTTTCAGCGCTCCCTTGACACTGTCATATGCCACTTTTGCTTCTGAATATTCTTTAAGAAGCATAAACAGCTGACTGTCATTTTCCACCGGTGCGCCCATGAGTTCTTCTATGACCTTATAATAAAGGCTTTCTTCCAGACGTGGCTCAATGGTTACAATTCCCCTGGACATATCAGTGCTCACGATTCTTATACTTTTTATTATTTTTCCGTCAGCCAGAAATCCGCAGCCTGATATTGCCTCACCTATAGTCTCAAAACTGTTCATCCACGTGCAGACATTTTCTACAATAGTTGATTTTATCCAGTGGCTTACCGGCAACGCATCAAGATACCCCGGCAGCATAAAATCAATCTGACACACAGGAAACTGATTGAGTATCTGCCCGAAAAGATTATCAAAGTCTTCCTCGCTCATACGCTGGCAGTTGGTCAGTATCACCGGTATATTGTATTTATCCTCCAGCTGTAGCGCAAGTTCCTTACTTTTCTGACTCTGAGGAGTTGCAGAATTAAGTACTACCACGAAAGGCTTTTTCAGTGTCTTCAGTTGATTTATTGTTTTTTCTTCGGCTTCAACATAGTTATTCCGTGGAATTTCACCAAAAGATCCATCGGTTGTCACCACAATTCCCACCACAGAATGATCGCATATAACCTTTTCTGTACCTATCTCTGCTGCCTGCGCAAAAGGAATTTTTTCATCACTCCATGGTGTTGAAACCATCCGTGCCTTACCATCTTCTTTATCACCCAATACCCCAGGAACCATATATCCCACACAGTCTACAAGCCGTACTTTAAGTTCATTGCCGCTGTTTGTAGATACCAGAACTGAATCCGGCGGAATAAATTTCGGTTCTGTCGTTGTTATTGTCTTTCCTTCCCCACTCTGCGGCAGTTCATCCATGACTCTGGTTTTTTCATATTGATTGGTCATATTAGGAAAAACCAGTATATCCATAAACCGTCTTATAAAAGTTGACTTGCCGGTTCTCACCGGTCCTGTGATTCCAAGATAAATATCGCCCCCGGCCCGCATGCCGATATCCTCATATATTGATGTACTTAACATATAACTCCTCCGCTTTTGCCTGCTTTTTTTCAAAATATATGTGGAAAAGTACAGTTATATTACACATCTTTGAGAGATAAAAAAAGAGCACCCTCATTTCAAAGGTGCTCCTGAACTCTTAAATATTCCGTATTTTCAACTCATTGACAATACTTCTTGCTTTACTTGCACATACCAGCATAGTTACGCCGATCAGTGCAAATAAACCACACATCCATAAAATCCACTTTTCAACATTTCCATCTGCATTGTAATAGAAATTGTATTCCACTGCGAGGAAAACGAGGATTGCGAAAGCCATGAACAGGTACATATTACGCAGTTTTTTGTAATATGTAAGCTTGGTTTCATTCTTTATCTTAAAGTGAAAATCCTTTTCTCTTCTGAAAACAAGCCAGTCTTTTCGCTCTGAAACAAGATGTGCCCCTGTAGATTCAATTTTTTTAATATGATCCTTTATGCCTGCTCTGGTCATATTGGTCTGAAGATCCAGTCTGTATTTATACTGACGTGGTGTGCACTTGCTGAACTTGTAGAAACCTATCGGAAATAATCCATTCTTAAAACAGATGATTTTTTCCAATGCCCATCCCTTTGCGGACATTTCATTAAGATACATTTCCTCGTAATCTTTATCAATAAAACATTTTACTTTTACCATTTATTTATCCCTTTTAATTTGTATTGTTCAAGGGCATCAAGTCTGCTGAAATACTGTTCTTTACGTCTTGCCAGTTCTGCAGTATATGATGCTTCTCCACCTTCATGAAGTTCCTTCAGATAGTTGTGGTAGTTACCGATAATGCTGCTGTCATCATGGCTCATGATAAGCAGAGCAATGTTGGAACACTGGTCTGCAACTCTTTCAAGATTTGTGATAAGGTCAATAAAGGCCATACCATTAGGAGTATTGCAGATACCCAGTTTAAGTCTGTCTACATGTCTTTCTTTAAGCTTCGCAACAATATCGTCGATAACTTCTTCAAGTGGTTCGATAAGTCTTGCCTTAGCGCTGTCAAGAGTTCTGAAAGCTTCAACAGTAATATCCGTAATTTCAAGAACCGCTTCTTCCACAATGTGAAGTTCTTCAATTGCATCTGTTGAGAAAGAAAGTTTTTCTGCATTGATTTTCTGTGCAACTTCCATGACATTAATTGCATGGTCACCCACTCTTTCAAAGTTTGTTGCAGTCTGCATAAGAATATTGATATGCTGGTTGTCGTGTTCTGTTTCAACATATCCTGACAGGTCCACAAGATAACTGTCCATTGTATCTGTGAAAACGTCCAGATTATCTTCGTTTTCATTGATTACAGTAATTCTTCCCTCATCATACTTTTCAACAAGCTTCAGGCTTCTTCTCAGATTCTTGAGTGCAACTTCACCCATACGTGTAACTGACTTGTTTGCTTCGTCCAGAGCCATGGCAGGAATCTGGAAAAGTTTTTCGTCAGGCGCCACAAGGTCTGCCTTGTCTTCTGCATCAGATGGTTCAGGCTTTATCATCATAAGTGAAAGTTTTACAAGGAGTCCTGCAAACGGAATCAGTACAATTGCAGTTGCCAGGTTGAAAACTGTCTGGAAGTTTGCAACCATACCGCTGTCTGCAATGCTTTCCCATAAATCAGGGAAACCGCCCATTGATTTAATTATTGTCATCACAATCATAAATACTATGGTACCGATTACATTGAATACAATATGAACGATACCTGTTCTCTTTGCATCCTTGGAAGAGCCTATGGAACATACCATTGCAGTAGTAACACATGTACCAAGGTTAATACCCATAATCAGAGGATATACCAGATTGAAAGTCATTGTTCCTGTAACAGAAAGAGCCTGCACCATACCGACAGTTGCAGATGAACTCTGTACAATTACAGTAATTACAAGACCAACAAGAATAGCAAGCAGAGGCTGGTCTCCGAATCTCTGCATCAGATCAACGAATTCCGGTGATTCTGCCAGTGGATCAACTGCAGAAGTCATACTCATCAGACCTGTAAAAAGCACACCAAAGCCCATGGCAATTTCGCCCGGAGTCTTTACTTTAGGAGTCTTTATAAACATTATCATTATAATACCAGCAATAAGTGCCAGCGGTGCAAGTGTTGATGGTTTGAAAAATTCAAGAACCATACTTCCTGCAGAATCGATATCCATCAGTCTGATAATCTGTGCAGTAACTGTAGTACCAATGTTTGCCCCCATTACAATACTTACTGCCTGTTTCAGATTAAGAATACCTGCACTGATCAGCCCTACTGTAAGTACAATAGTTGCAGTAGAACTCTGGATTACTGCAGTTACAAGCATACCTGTGATAACGCCCATTACAACATTAGAGGTTGCTTTTCCTAAAACTCTTTTAAGTGCTGAACCGGAAAGATTCTTAAGGCCGTCGCCCATAACTTCCATACCATAGAGGAACATTGCCAGACCGCCTATAAGTTTGATGACAGAGAAAATATCCATGTTGTAGTCCTTTCTTAAATCACTTCGCCTTCAAGGCTGAAAGTGTTTGATGCAGTAATTTTAACGTCAACGATTTGTCCTATCATTTCAGGGGAACCCTTGAAATTAACCAGTTTGAATGTTTCTGTCCTGCCGCCGTAAGTGCGTGAATTGGTCTTGGACGGTCCGTCCACAAGAACCTTTTCAACTCTGCCTACATACTCAGCATTCTTTTCTGCAGAAATCCTGTTGATCACATCCACCAGGCGATTGAAGCGCTGATGTTTGATGTCTTCAGGAATCTGATTTTCATATTTTTCAGCAGGGGTTCCCTTTCGGATTGAATAAAGGAAAGTGAATGCTGAATCATATCTGACTTCTTCGCAGAGAGTCAGCGTTTCTTCAAACTCTTCCTCAGTTTCACCAGGGAAACCTACAATGATGTCGGTTGAAATTGCAATGTCCGGATCCACTTCCCTGAGCTTACGCACAAGTTCAATATAAGCTTCCCTTGTATAACGCCTGTTCATTTCTTTGAGAACTTTGCTGGAACCGGCCTGTACCGGCAGGTGGAAATAGTGACAAAGTTTTTTGCAGTCACGGTATGCCTGAATCAGCTTGTCCGAAAGATCCTTCGGATGGCTGGTCATAAAACGGATTCTGTCGATACCTTCTATATCGTTGATCATATAAATCAGATCTGCAAAATCTTTTTTACATCCGTCTGTTTCACTGATACCTTTGTATGAATTTACATTCTGGCCAAGAAGAGTGACTTCTCTTACACCATCTTCAGCCAGAGCCTTGATTTCTCTGATAATATCTTCCGGCTTTCTGCTGCGCTCGCGGCCTCTTGTATAAGGCACTATGCAGTATGTACAGAAGTTGTTGCATCCGTACATGATATTAACGAAAGCCTTGTGTCTGAACAGTCTTTCGGCAGGCAGGCCTTCAACAATTTCGCCGCCGTCCTCCCATACAGAAAGCTGTTTATGCTTTTCTTTATATAAATTGTCAAGAAGAACCGGCAGTTCGTGAATGTTATGAGTTCCGAAAATCACGTCCACCCAAGGGTACTTTGCCTTGATGGTGTCAATGATGTGCTGCTGCTGCATCATACAGCCGCAGACACACACGGTGAAGTTTTCCTTCTCCGCCATCTTCTTCTTTTTCAGCTGTCCCAGCGTGCCGAAGAACCTTTTGTCAGCGTTCTCGCGGATGCTGCAGGTGTTGAAAATTACAATGTTTGCATCTTTCCGCTCCTTTGCCTGTGTATAACCTTTTTCAAGGAGCATGCCTGCCAGAGTCTCTGAGTCGTGTTCATTCATCTGACAACCGAAAGTCGTGATGTGAAATTTCTTGTCCAATTCTACTCTCCAGATTAGTTTTTTATTTCCCAAATAGTTTTTGCTTGTTCATATAACCATTCGGATCTTTTAATAATTTCGTTTTCATCCCAGGTTGACTTATCTAAAACAGTACTCATTGTTGTTAGACCTGCAGCACACAAGTCTAATCCTGGCTTATTGCTACCATTACCAATTTTTTTAACAGTCCATGAAGCATCCCTAATAGAAGCATTTAAAGCTTGTGGGATAATTGCCAGATTACCTAAAGTTAATAACAGCGAGTCTCTTTTCTTTGCTTCCTCTTCTGTTGCACAAAGAGTCCAATTGTTTCTCCATTTTTTAGGCATTAAATGTTCCAAACTATAATTATTAAATCCAAGCAATGTTACTGCACTATGTAAAGGTCTTATTTTACTTTCAATCAAATAAATAATCCCTTTTGATTGTAAATTAACAAGTTTTGAATCCATAAATCCTTTTTGCAATTCGCTATCATCTGGAATATATGTAGTTGTATCATTTGCATTATTCAATCTCGCCAAAAGCTCATCTTTGTCAATTACTTGATTCTTTATAAATGATGTGAACATGTTGTTATAATTCTTAGTTGAAACATGCACTACCAATCGCCTCATAACATAGCTTTCAAGGACTCTACAAATTTCACTTAACTGTTTTGCATCATCTATATTTTTTGCTGCATATAATACATATGGAATTAATGTACTGGTCTTAAGCCCAAAGATTACAACATTTAGACGTTCTATACCAAAGTCTTTTGGTATACTCATGTTACACTGCTCTGGTCTAAATATTTTTCTAAAGCAATGCGCATAATCTTTCATACTGCCCAAAACAACATTTTTATCTCCATTACAATATGTTGAAATAAAATGTTGATATGACTGTGCAAGATGATCTAGTCTTGCGTACATTAATCCATCTTCTTTTGATATGTTATATTTTTTATCTTGTATAAAGATTTGAAAATATGCATCAAAAAATATATCTATCAAAGCACGTTTAATTCTACCAGTTTCAATTTCTGTATCCCAATATGCTTTTGCTTCCTCATCTTTTTCGAATACATCTACCCACTTATCTTCGTACTCTGCTACTGTTTCTCGATTAAAGAAATAGTTTTTCAACAATTCAGATGTTGTTAAATTTACACCTAATGAATTAATTGTATCAAAAATCTGTTGCTCATCTTCGTTAGCATCCAAATCAATTCTGACAAAATGTGCATTTGCTATAATAGTTATTATATTTAATTTGGTTTCATCTATATTTTTTACAAAGAAATTAAATGAATCAATTATTCTCGATTTTGACTCTGTATTATCAATTATAACTGCATTTTGCATAGTCATTACTTTTTCAAATGCATCAATATCATTTCTACCGTGCTTCAAAGCAATGTCTGTCATTCCAAGCTTAAATTTTACATCAAATGTAAGGGATTGATTTAATTTTAAACACAACACTTTCATAAAAATTAAAAAAGTTGTTAGTCTTTGCTGACCATCAATTACTGTCCTGCACTCTACAAACAAGTCATCCTGCTTTGGTTTTCTACCTTCTTTAAGTATTATTGACCCTAAAAAATGTGGTTTGTTTGTTTTCACAACAAATTCCATGTCTTCCAGAAACCTGCTCCATAGTTCTTCATTCCATACGTATTTTCTTTGGAAAAATGGAACTTCAATTAAAGTTGAGTTGTCTATTATACCTGTAATAAGAGCTTTACGAGCATCCATGATAATCTCCTTGTTAAATATTTTGCTGGAACGGTTATATTATTTATTCCATAGTAGCTTTTAAGAGTTTCGAACGATTTCCGCAGACATAGTTGAAACAATCAATTAAGCAGTGAATGTGAACAGCTAAGAGTCTGGCACTGTCTGAGCCGTAGGCGAGTTTGCCTGACTCTCTGTGAACAGAACTGCGTATTGCGTTTGTTTCCTATGTCGAGGACTAAGTGAGAAACTCTCTAAAAGCTAAAGTATGTGCATTTCGTTCTTGGTGTCCCTGCCCATCAGATAACCTACAGCCTCTGCGGCATTGATTTCGCCGTGAATAACTTTATAAATACACTCGGTAATAGGCATTTCAATTCCGCACTGATTTGCCAGAGCATATGCAGCCTCTGCCGTTGAAATGCCTTCAACAACCATGCCTATTTCTTCAGTGGCTTTTTCAGGTGCTGTACCGCGTCCTATAAGTATGCCGCATCGTCTGTTTCTGGAATGCATACTTGTACAGGTTACAATCAGGTCCCCGATACCGGCAAGTCCTGAAAAAGTAGTCATGTCAGCTCCCAGCGCAAGTCCCAGTCTGGTCATTTCGGTAATACCTCTGGTCATCATGGCAGCCTTGGCATTGTCGCCGAATCCCATACCGTCAGAAACGCCTGCCCCAAGAGCAATTATATTTTTAAGCGCACCGCCAAGTTCCACACCCAGCAGGTCTTCGTTGGTATATACTCTGAATCTTTCTGTATTAAATAGTTCCTGTACTTCCACTGCAAGGTTGTGGCTGTCGCCTGCAACTACCACAGTTGTCGGCATTTCCCGTGCCACTTCCTCTGCATGTGACGGACCGGAAAGTGCAATATAATTCACATCCGGAAGTATTTCCTTTGCAACCTGAGATAGTCTGAGTAAGGTTCCTTTTTCAATCCCCTTCGCCACATTTATCACAGGTACCTCATGGTTAAAATACTGTGCTGCTTCTGTAAAAACTCCCCGGAAACTCTGGGCAGGCACAGCAAAAATCAGATAATCCTTTTCTTTAGCTGCATTTTCCAGATCAGCAGTAAAATGAAGGTCTGCAGGGAGAATGACATCCGGCAGATATTTTTTGTTTTCACGGGTCAGGCTCATCTGCTCTACCTGAGCTCTGTTTCTGGCCCATACAGTAACGTTATGACCCTTATTTGAAAGAATCATGGCAAGAGCAGTTCCGAAACTGCCCGCACCGATAACTCCTATATTTCTGATATTATCCATCTCTTCTCCAATTCCTCTGAAGGATAAGTCCTTAATTATTTTTTCTTAAAAGACATTTTAGGCTCTTCACCTCTGATGAGTCTCTGAATGTTGGATCTGTGTTTCACCAGAATGATAACAGCCATTATTGTACCAATAAAAATGAACCCAGGCTCAACAAACCAGCAAACAACAGGGAATGTTGCTGCACCCAGTACTGAACCTACTGACATTTTCATTGTAGTTACCACACCAAGAGCAACAATTGCCAGTGCCAGCACTCCAAGAAGCCAGTTGACTCCAAGCAGAGCACCGAAAGCTGTTGCAACACCCTTGCCGCCTTTGAATCCGAAGAAACAAGGCCAGATGTGTCCGCAGAAAACTGCCAGTGCGCATAAATAACCAGCCTCTTCTCCGCCCAGGGCGTTTCCTATGAGCACTGCAATTACACCTTTTGCAATATCAACTGTCAGGGTGATAAGCGCTGCTTTTCTGCCAAGAACTCTGAGAGTGTTGGTAGTTCCTGCATTGCCGCTGCCTTCTTTTTTAATATCAACACCATGCATTCTTCCCTGAATTATTGATGGCGAAATTGATCCCATAAGATAGGCGATAACAGCCGCCAGGAAAATTCTCAAAACTGTGCTCATTAGTATTCCTCACCCTTTTCTCTGAATACGAATTTGATGGAAGTTCCTTCAAATCCGAAAGCTTCTCTGATCTGATTTTCCAGATATCTTGCATATGAGAAATGCATCAGTTCACGGTCATTGATCTGGAAGCTGAATAAAGGCGGTTTTACTGCAACCTGAGTTGCATAGTAAATTTTAAGTCTGCGGCCCTTATCTGAAGGTGGCTGCTTCATCATTGTAGCGTCTGCAATCAGGCTGTTAAGCTGACCTGTAGGCACGCGCATTGCTCTCTTTTCTGCTACGTACTTGGCCATTTCGATAACCTGATTTACTCTCTGCTTGTCCTTTACAGAAATAAACACTGAAGGTGCATATGTCATGAACATAAACTCTGCTTCAATCTTACGCTTATAATCTCTCATTGTGTTTGTTTCTTTTTCGATAAGGTCCCACTTGTTTACTACAACTACGATGCCCTTGCCTGCTTCGTGAGCAACGCCGGCAATCTTCTTGTCCTGCTCGGTGATGCCTTCTGCCGCATCGATAACCAGAAGTGCAACGTCACATCTTTCGATGGCAGCAACTGCTCTGATTACGCTGTATCTTTCGATATCTTCATTAACCTTGGACTTTCTTCTGATACCTGCAGTGTCGATGAGGATATATTTTTCGCCGTCTTTTTCAAAAGGAGTGTCGATACTGTCTCTTGTAGTGCCGGCAATCGGTGAAACAATTACACGCTTTTCACCAAGGAGACAGTTGATAAGTGAGGACTTACCAACGTTTGGTTTACCGATAACAGCAATTTTGATTGTTTCTTCGTCATCATCATATGCTTCCTTAGGGAAACTTTCCACGATTTCGTCCAGCACATCACCGAAGTTGAGCATGTTTGCTGCAGAAATAGGAATAGGTTCTCCAAGACCCAGCTCCCAGAAATCATAGAAATCATCAGGAAGCTTGGAAGGATTGTCGATTTTGTTGACAACAAGAATTACCTTCTTGCCGGTTCTCATAAGCATATTTGCAACTTCTCTGTCTGCATGGGTCAAACCATCCTTACCATCTGTGATGAAAAGAATTACATCTGCCATATCCATTGCAATCTGAGCCTGTTCGCGCATCTGTGAAAGAATAACGTCTGCGCTGGACGGTTCAATACCGCCTGTATCAATCAGTGCGAAGTGAATTGAGTTCCATTCAGCTTCTGCGTAGATTCTGTCGCGGGTAACACCAGGTGTATCTTCAACGATAGAAATTCTCTTGCCCACGATTCTGTTAAAAAATGTTGATTTGCCTACGTTAGGTCTTCCAACGATGGCAACAATTGGTTTACTCATTGAAAATTCCTCCTATAAAGTGCGCCGGTTCAAAAGCTTCCATATCTTCGATTCCTTCGCCAACCCCTATAAACTTAATCGGCATATCGAATTCCTCTGCAATGGTAATTGCGATGCCTCCCTTTGCTGTACCGTCAAGTTTGGTCAGCACAATTCCTGTAATGTCAGCAACTGAGCCGAATTCCTGTGCCTGGGAAACAGCGTTCTTTCCCGTAGTCGCATCGAGAACCAGTAAAGTTTCTCTTGTTGCTTCAGGATATTCTCTGGAAATGACCTTGTTCATCTTTTCCAGTTCGTTCATAAGATTCTTTTTATTCTGAAGTCTTCCTGCTGTGTCGCAGATAAGAACATCGATTTTTTTAGACTTTGCTGACTGGATGGCGTCAAAGATTACAGCAGACGGGTCTGCACCTTCCTGATGCTTGACCACGTTGATACCATTTCTTTCGCCCCAGATTGCAAGCTGCTCTGCCGCTGCTGCACGGAAAGTATCCGCAGCCGCAAGCATAACTGTCTTGCCTTCACTTTTCAGTCTGTGAGCCAGTTTGCCGATGGAAGTTGTCTTGCCGCCGCCGTTGATACCGATCATCAGGATTACCAGCGGAGTTTCTTCGCTCAGCTTCTGGGCATCGCCCTTGTCAACAACTTCAATCATAATATTTTTAAGCGCTTCAGTCACAGCCTCAGGTGTGCCGATGCGGTCATCTTTTATCTTTTCTCTGAGCTTTTCCATAATCTTCATGGTTGTATCCATGCCGATGTCGGAAGTGATGAGGATTTCCTCAAGCTCGTCCATTAAATCTTCGTCAACTTCTCCACGGAACATTACTGCATCAGCAATCTTTTCGCCGAGACGCCCGAAGAAAGATTTTTTCTCTTTAAATAATGACATTCTTTTCTCCTTTAAAGATCAATTTTATCGCCTAAGCGAAGTGATAATACTTTGGAAATACCCTGTTCAGGCATTGTAACTCCATAAAGTACATCTGCATGTTCCATGGTCGCCTTCTGATGAGTAACGATGGCAAACTGAATTTCATAGAACTTGCGCAGATACTTGGCAAATCTGTCGATATTTGCATCATCCAGAGCCGCTTCTACTTCGTCCAGAATACAGAATGGTGTAGGCTTGGTCTTAAGTACTGCGAACATGAGTGCAATAGCAGTCATGGTCTTTTCTCCACCGGACATCAGGTTGATGTTCTGCAGTTTCTTTCCAGGCGGCTGAGCAATAATTTCAATACCTGCTTCAAGAGGATTTTCCTCGTTATCCAGGCGCAGCTCTGCATGCCCGCCTCCGAAGAGTTCCTTGAAGATGTCTTCAAAATTGTCAACAATCTTATCAAAGTTTTCTTTGAAGCGTGTCCTGATGGTTTTTTCCATATCATCAATGATTGCTTTGAGCTCGTCCATTGCTGTAACAATGTCTGTCCGCTGCTCTGTAAGGAAACCGTATCTTTCGCTTACCTGTTCGTATTCCTTGATTGAGCCCACATTCACATCACCCAGTTCTTTCAGACGATTTTTAATTTCACGGCTGTCCTTCATGGCAGTACTCATTACAAAATCATCTTTTCTGAATTCAAGAGCCTGAGCATAGGAAATTTCAAATTCCTCCCAGAGCTTTTCCTTGATGGTGTCAAGCTGGGTTTCATTCTTTGCAAGCTTGATTTCCTGCTGATACTTCTGGTCCTGATATGAATTAAGTTTATCTCCGAGAGCTGAGTGTTCAGCAGTGATTTTATTCAGCTGTTCCACTAATGCAGCTTTTTCTGCAGAAACCTGAGCAATGTAGTCTTCAAGTTCAGTCTTTTCTTTTACAAGGCCTTCCACAAGACTTTCAACATCTTCAGAACTGAACATAATCTTGTTCTTCTGCTTTTCCAGAGATTCCAGCTGATCATTCTTTGCATCAATCTGCATTGTGAAATCATCAATTGCATCCTGAACCCTTGAAAGCAGCTGATCTACTGCTTCCAACTTGTTATCCCAGTCAGTCTTTGCAATACGGGCTCTGGTAATTTCTTCATTGGCCGCACTTACTTCATCCTTAAGAGCTTCAGATTTTTCAATGTTTATATTGATTTCAGCATCAAGTTCTTTTATACGGAGTTCAGCCTGCTCAGCTTCATCCATAACTTCTGCTGCCATGTTCTCCGCATTTGCAAAATCCTGCTCGATGGCTGCCAGTTCTCTTTCACGCTTAGCACCTGTCTGCTGAATTTCTTTAGTATTTTCTTCAAGAACCGCAAGCTGAGCATTGATATTTGCTGCAGCAATCTGCAGAGTTCTTGTTTCTTCTTCCAGATTTACGATAGATTCAGCAATTTCCAGATTTTCTTCTGTTTTTGCTTTTATATTTTCTTCAATTTCAAGGTATTCTTTTTTAAGGTCCCCGATTTCGCCGTTAAGCTTATCTATTTCACTGCGGCGTGCAAGAAGATTTGCTGTTGCGTTCTTGTACTTACCACCTGTGATTGCTCCGCTTGCATTAATGATTTCGCCGTCAAGAGTAACGAATCTTATGCCGTTTCCTGCCATTTTTGAAAGGCTCACCGCACTGTCCATATCCTCAACAACAGCAACTCTGCCAAGAAGATACTGGAAAATGCCTTCGTATTTGTCGTCAAATTCCACGATATCAGAGGCCATACCTTTAAAGCCTGCTGCACCTGTAACCTTGCTGCCCGGCTGGCCAACACTTCCTTTTACAGATTCCACCGGCAGGAAAGTAAGTCTTCCGGCCTTGTTATTCTTCAGTGCATTGATTGCTTCTTTTGCATTGGCGTCCTTCTGGCAGACAATATTCTGCAGACTGCCGCCAAGGGCAGTTTCAACAGCGATTTCAAATCCGGCAGGAACTTTCATCAGTTCCGCAACTACCCCTTCTATACCGCGGATACCGCTCTTCATTATGAACTTTACCGCACCATTATAACCTTCGTAGTTATTTTCCATCTCTTCGATGGTTTTTTTACGTGCTGTAAGCTGTCCGGCTCTGATGCGTACATCTTCTCCTACTTTGGAAAGGCTGCGCAGCTGTTCATTGACTTCTGCCTGCTTTTCCTTTGCTTCAGAAAGTTTTTTTGCAGTATTTCTGATTTTTTCTTCAGTTTCAGATTGCTGAAGTCTGCCTCTTTCTGCAGCTTCAGTAAATGCCTGACTGTTTTTTTCCAGTTCTTCGCCTTCATCAAGAAGCTGCTTCTTACGTTTTGCCAGGGACTCTCTGTAACTTTCCATGCTCTTTGCTTCAGAACGTTTAGCAGAAACTTTGCTGTGAAGACTGAACATTTCGTTCTTTGCGTTTTCCACTGCCTCGGTCAGTTCCAGAGAACGCTTCATAACCTGATTATAGGCCTCCACTTTTTCTCCAAGCTTTGTTTCTTCGTTCTTAAGGTTTTCCAGAACTCTGTCCTTGTTTGCCTCAAGTTCTTCAGCATTGGCTGCTTCTCTGGAAAGCTTTTCGTCCAGTGTCTGAATTTCTTCTGTAATACGTATATAATCACGGTCAAGTCCCGCGATTTTTTCGCTGTCAAGCTGACTTTTATTAGTCAGTCTGTTGATTTCTTCTACCTTTACCAGAAGCTTGTCTCTGGCATCGTTGGAAAGCTGTTCCAGAGTTTCATTTCTGTTTCTTCCTGCAAAAATCTCCTCATCCATGGTCTTTTTCTGACCATTAAGAGCTTCAATGTCTGCAGTAAGCTGCTCAACGTCTTCTTTGATGGCATCGTTGGAAATATTAAGCTTTTCAACGTTTTTAAGCGTAATATTTATTTCAAGTTCCCTGTATTTTTCTTTTAATTCCAGATATTCTTTGGCCTTGATGCTGTCCTCACGGAGTCCGTCAATACGTCCTTCAATTTCTCCGATAATATCGTTGACTCTTTCAAGGTTGGCATTTGTAGAAGCAAGCTTTTTTTCAGCTTCAGCCTTTTTGCTCTTGTACATAACAACGCCGGCAGCTTCTTCAAAAATTTCACGTCTGCTTTCAGGCTTGTTACTTACAATATCAGCAATTTTTCCCTGACCGATGAGAGAATAACCGTCCACACCTATACCTGTGTCCATAATCAGTTCCTTAATGTCACGGAGACGACACTGGTTATTATTGATCAGGTACTGGTTTTCACCTGAGCGGTACATTCTTCTGGTGATTGCAACTTCATTATAGTCAATTGGCAGAATTCCGGTTGAGTTATCAATTACCAGAGTAACTTCTGCCATACCTCTTGACTTACGGTTTGCAGTACCGGAGAAAATCACTTCCTCCATCTTGCCGCCTCTGAGCATCTTAGGGCTCTGCTCACCGAGTACCCATCTTATAGCGTCACTGATGTTACTCTTTCCGCTTCCGTTAGGTCCTACAATACAAGTCACACCTTCATGGAATTCTATTACAACAGGTTCAGCAAATGACTTGAACCCATGCATTTCCAGTCGTTTAAAATACATCTATTTTTTATCTCCTCTCCTGAGAGTAGCTAATGTTTCTTTTGCAGCATTCTGTTCTGCTTCTTTTTTACTCTTTCCGCTTCCGCTGCCATAGATTTTTCCGTCACATTCCATGTGAACGAAGAAAGTTTTATTATGGGCAGGGCCTTCTTCTCTGTCTGTGATGTAAACAATGTTCACAGACTTTCCTTTGCTCTGGAGAATTTCCTGCACTTCTGATTTATAGTCAAGAAAGATTTTACCTTCTATGGCCTTTTCAATGGTTTCTCTGAAAAAACGCACCACAAATTTTGTAGCTTCATCGAAACCACCATCCAGAAAAATTGCTCCGATAATGGCTTCTGTACAGTCTGCCAGAATGGAGTCCTTCTGGCGGCCTCCTCCTGCTTCTTCTCCATGGCCCATATACATATAACTGCCAAGGCCGATTTCTCTGGCCACATCGGCAAGAGCTTTTTCACACACAATAAGGGCTCTGGTTTTAGTCAGTTTCCCTTCAGTCACACCTTTCATGCGGTTAAACAGCTCCAAACCCACGATTGCATCAAGAAAACCGTCTCCTATGAACTCGAGACGTTCATTATCCATATGTTTCGTATTTTTTTCCCTGTTGTATGAACTGTGGGTCAGCGCCCTTTCCAGATATTCCTGATGATTGAATTTATAGCCTATTATCTTTTCCAGCTCTGTATTATTCACTTAAAGTAATCTCCTCGATTTCAAGTACCGAATTCTGAATTGTTTCAATAACATTTTCTTCTACGAAAGGAATTGCTTTGATGATAGTATTCTTCACAGCATTCGCCTTGGAAGAACCGTGCATCTTTACAATAGGGCCTTTTACACCAAGAATAGGTGCTCCACCGTATTCAGAATAGTCAAATTCCTTTTTGAGTTCACCAAGCTTGTCAATCAGCAGGGCTGCACCCAGCTTCGCCTTGACACCGTCTGTGAATTTTCTCTTTATTACCTGCAGAATGTTCCATGCAAGTCCTTCTGTAAGCTTAAGTATTACGTTTCCTGTAAATCCGTCTGCTACGATAACATCACATGCACCTTTAGGTACATCTCTTGCTTCAACATTACCGATAAAGTTCATATGGCTCTGTTCCAGCAGTTCATAAGCAGCTTTTGTGAGAGTATTTCCCTTAGCAGCTTCTGCACCAAGATTTACAAGACCTACTCTTGGATTTTCTCTGCCGATAACTTTTTCCATATAAATATTGCCCATAATACCGAACTCAAGCAGGTTATTAGGCTTGCATTCAGCGTTTGCTCCTGCATCAAGAAGTAATGATGCCTTGCCGCCAACAATCGGATATACAGATGCAAGGGCCGGACGGTCAATACCCTGAATTCTTCCCAGCAGGAAAAGTCCTCCGGACAGAAGGGCTCCTGTGCTTCCTGCAGAAACAAAAACATCCCCTTCGCCGTTTTTTATCATGTTTACGCCTTTGACAATAGATGAATCCTTTTTAGAACGCACTGCTCTTACAGGTGCTTCATCATTGCTTATTACCTCAGTTGCATTTACAACTGAAATCTTTTTTTCGTCATATTTATATTTTTTCAGTTCTTCGTAAATCAGTTCTTCTTTTCCGACAATTACAATTTCATGATTGATTTCTTTAGATGCAAGAATCGCACCTTCAACTACTGATGCAGGCGCGTTGTCGCCGCCCATACCGTCTAAAATAATTCTCATTGGGTCTTCCTCCCGTATCAAAATATAGTATTAACTAAATATAGTAATGAACATAATAATGCAACTTTAATCATAGCACAAAAAGCAAAAAATGCCAAGGAATTGGGGCGATTTTCACAAAAAATTTAGAATTACAGAAAAAATAATTATCTTATTTTTTACGCGTTTAATCTTCTTTTAATCTTGACATGTTAAATTAAGGCCATAAAACAAATCGTATTAATTTTCCAAAAGGGAATTTCAGATGAATGAAAGTTTTAAGGGGGTAAATAAAATGACTAAAAGATTATCAGAAACAAGAAAAAAATTATCAGTTTTAGTACTGGCATTAGCACTTATTTTCACAGCAGTTCCTGCTACAGCACATGCAGATGATATCTACGATGATGATTACATCGTATCCAATGTTTCTTCTCTGGCAGCACCGACAGGACTTGCAACAGTAACAAGAGATAATGACGAAATCCACCTTAAATGGAATCCTGTTTCAGGAGCCAGCGGATATGAAGTATGGCGCTACTCTTCAACTTATTCCAAATGGATACTTGTTGAAAGAGAAAACGAAAATAATGCAGAAATCGATGATCTGCTTTCAGCAACAATCTACAAATTCAGAGTAAGAGCTTTCGCAGTGAAGTCTGATGGCTCTGTAGTATATGGTGATTACTCAAGCAGTTTCAGAACAGTTACAGAACCTAACGATGTAAATAACCTGAAAGCAACTTCAAAGACTAAATCAACAATTACACTTTCCTGGAGTCCTGCCAAGAGAGCTGATAAATATCAGGTATACCAGTATGACAAGGCTTCCGGCACATGGGACAGACTCATCACAACAAGCAAGACTACTTATAAAGTAACAGGTCTGGATGATGGCATTTCTTATAAGCTCAGAGTCCGCCCATACAGAGAGGCTCTCGGCTACAAGTACTATGGCGACTGGGAAACAATCACAGTTAAGACTACAACTTCAGGAAGTTCTTCCTCCTCAGGCGCAGTAACTTTAGCAAAAGCTAAAAGTATCGCTCTCAACTACGCAGGCGTAAGTTCATCTGCAGCTAATTTCATAAAAGCTGAAACTGACTACAATGACGGCGTAAAAGTTTACGAAATTGAATTCGTTGCAGGCGATTACGAATATGAATTTGAAATCGGTGCAGCAAGCGGAAAGGTTCGCGACTACGACAAAGATTACAGATGGGATGATTAAGCGTTGTTCCCTATAATAATATAAACAAAAACGGGCCATAAGGCCCGTTTTTTCATGCTCTTATTTATCTTGGAGGCATTACAACTGCCTCGCCTACCAGTACAACTGTACCGTCCTGTTTGGTACAGGTTGTGGTAAGAACTGCTCTGTTCTTCTCCTTTATCAGTTCTTTTACTTCTATTTTCGCTGTGATGGTATCGCCAATATAAACAGGATTTGTAAACTTCATTTTCTGCTCAAGATATATTGTACCCGGCCCAGGAAGATCTGTACCGATTTCTGTGGACACGAAGCTTGCAGAAAGCATACCATGAGCAATGCGCTGCTTGAATGGTGTCTTTGCTGCAAACTCCGAATTGACATGAGCTGGATTAAAATCCCCGCTGACTCCTGCGAACATATACACATCAGTTTCTGTAACTGTTTTGGAAAAACTTGAGCTCTGTCCGACAGTTAACTGATCAATTGTATAACTCATTGTCAGCCCCCTTTATTAGAATACCTTTCTTGTAAGGCCGTAAATCTGACGAGCTTCGTCAGGAGTTGCAGCTTCAAGGTTGTTGAGTTCAAGAATCTGTTTAGCTCTTGTAACCAGTTCTGCGTTGGATTTTGCAAGAACGCCGCGGTCCATGTAAAGGTTGTCTTCAAGACCAACACGGAGGTGTCCGCCCATAGCGATTGTTGCCATCATCATTGGTAAATGTCCAGGTCCGATACCGCAGCCTGCCCATGTTGAACCTTCCGGAAGGATGTTCTTTAAGAAGCAGAGGTTTTCAACTGTACTTGGCATACCACCAGGGCATCCCAGTACGAACTGGTAGTGGCAAGGAGCTTTAAGAACGCCTGTCTTTAAGTAATAATGTGTATTGTAAACCATACCTGCGTCGAAGATTTCGATTTCAGGCTTAACGTTTGCTTCCTGGAGAGCATAACCTAATTTTTCAAGGAATGCAGGTGGGTTTGAGAATACTGTACGGTGCTGCCAGTTAAGAGTACCGGCATCGTAGGAAGCAAGTTCAGGTTTTAATTTGATGATAGGGTCGATTCTTTCTGAATCTGGTCCGTCTACGTTACCGGAGCTTGTGATGTTGATACAAACGTCGCAGTCCTTGTGAGCACGGATTTTGTTGATAGTTTCTTCATAAAGTTCATATCTGATTGATGGAGAACCATCTGCTTCACGAACATGAACGTGAACGATTGCAGCACCGGCTTTCCAGCAGTCATAAGCTGCGTCAGCAAGTTCTGAAGGTGTAGTAGGAAGATATGGGCTCATTTGCTTTGTTGGCCATGATCCGCATAAAGCTGCTGTTATAACTCTTTTTCTTGATAAATCTGTCATCTTTTTTATCTCCTTTAAATTAAAATTATTTACTATTTGTTTTACAACTTTTTTCTGTCACACATTATTAAAGCAAGAAGCGTGCCAAACTTGCCGGCCCACTGCAACACCTCATTTTAACATGTTTTTTTAGTAATCCTTTTCCTTGTGCACATCTTGTCCGTTTTTTGATACAAATATCGTCCTGTATTTAGCACAATGTATTTTTTAAATACTCTGTTCACTTTTTTGCAATAGTACTGTTCAAGGTATATACACACTTTTTGCTTGCCTTTTTTTCCGTTTGCTTTATAATTATAATCAATAAAAGTCTTAATGATTATTAATCTGAAAGGAATGATTGACATGGCAATTAAAAATGTATTAATTTACGGCGGCGGCTTAATGGGTAAGAACATCGGTTTTAACTGTACAGCTTTAAAAGATGTTTGTGTTACTATTTTTGATATCAACCCTGTTGATGTACACGCAGGAATCAAGGAAAGCACCAAGCAGCTTGTTGAAAAAGGTATCGTAGGTGAAGAAGAACTGGCAGAACGTCTTTCCCGTATCTCCTTTACTCAGGATCTGGACAGCGAAGGCGTAAAGAATGCTGACATGGTAATCGAAGCTATTTTCGAAAATCTCGATGCAAAGAGAGAAGTTTTCGGCAAGCTGGAAGAAAAATGTCGTCCTGACTGTATCTTTACTACAAACACTTCTGTAATCAGCCCTACTGAAATCAGCAGCGAATTAAAGTACAGAGAACGTTTCTGCGGAACTCACTTCTGGAATCCTGCTCACCTTATTCCACTGGTAGAAATCGTACGTACAGATGCTTCCAGCGATGAAGTAATCAACGCTGTTTACGAATTCCTGACAGCAATCGGCAAAAAAGCATGTATCTGCAACAAGGACGTTCCAGGTTTCATCGGCAACAGACTTCAGTACGCGCTTTACCGTGAAGCAATCTATATCATTGAAAATGGTATTGCTGATGCACAGACAGTTGACATCGCAATCAAGAATTCCTTCGGTCTCCGTCTTCCACAGCTTGCTCCAATGGAAAACATGGACCTTATCGGTAATGACCTTGTATGGAACATCTCCGATTACATCCTTCAGCACCTTGCTGACAACCACGAACCTTCCGCTCTCCTCACTAAGATGAGAGACGAAAACAAGCTTGGTTTCAAGACTGGTGAAGGCTGGATGAAGTGGGATGACGAAAGCATCAAGAAATGCAGAGAAGACCTCAATACATACCTCATCAAGATGCTTTACGACAAATAGAATCAGATATACTTAAAGGGCTCTCCGATATGGCGGGTCCTTTTTTACATGAGAAAAGCCCCGCATTATAAGCGGGGCCGTTTTTTGCTTATTTATATTCTTCTCTGAGTTTTTTAATCAGTTCGTCGATTCTGCCTACTACCTTTACGAAGTCTTCTTCCTTGTAACCTCTTGTAGTCATAGGCGCTGTACCGATTCTTACGCCGGAAGTTTCCTTCGGAGTTCTCTTTTCGCAAGGCACGCAGTTCTTATTGAGAGTAATGCCGATTTCGTCGCATCTTTCCTGAAGGATTCTGCCGCTGAAAGGTTCATCGGACAGGTCAAGGAGAATCAGATGGTTGTCTGTACCTCCTGTTACTACCTTATAGCCAAGTCTGATGAATTCATCAGAAAGAGCCTTGCAGTTTCTTACTACCTGGTGAACATATTCCTTGTATTCAGGAGTCTGAGCTTCTTCAGCACATACTGCTTTGCCTGCGATTACATGTTCAAGAGGGCCGCCCTGTGCATAAGGGAATACAGCACTGTCAACCTTCTTTGCAAGTTCAGGTCTTGCGAAAATAAGGCCTCCTCTAGGACCTCTTAAAGTCTTGTGAGTAGTAGTTGTGATAAGATCAGCATGACCGAACGGTGTCGGATGTGCACCGCCTGCAACCAGGCCTGCAATGTGAGCCATATCAACCATGAAGTATGCTCCCACTTCCTTTGCGATTTCTGCAAATGCTGCGAAATCAATGATTCTGGAGTATGCAGATGCACCTGTAAGGATAAGCTTAGGTCTGCATGCAAGCGCCTTCTTGCGTACGTCAGCCATGTCGATGTATCCTCTTTCGTCTACATCGTAGAACACCATGTCATAAAGCTTGCCGCTGAAGTTTACGGAGGAACCATGAGTAAGGTGTCCGCCGTTGTCAAGTGTCAGGGAAAGAATTGTGTCGCCAGGGTTCAGGATTGATTTGAATGCTGCAAAGTTTGCCTGTGAGCCGGAGTGAGGCTGCACGTTTACGTGATAGTCAGTATCAAAAACTTTTCTCCACTGGTCGCAGCAGTATTCTTCCAGCTGGTCTACAAATTCAGTTCCGCCATAGTAACGTCCTGTATTTCCATAAGTACGTTCAGTCGGATAACCTTCTGCATACTTCCATGAAAGGCAGCTTCCGCAGGCTGCAAGAACTGCTTCAGAGCAATAGTTTTCAGAAGCAATAAGTTCTACATTATTCTTCTGACGGTTATATTCTTTTTCAATTAATTCCCCTACTTTAGGAGAAGCTTTTTTAAGTAATTCAATATTGTCAAGATTATATCTGCTGTTGTCGTTACCGATAGCATCAAACATGTTTTTTCCCTCCATATAAATAAAAAACTGTCATATATTTTATCATACATAACAGTTTTCTTCAAGTATATTTGGTATTAACTTTTATGCCCCATATCCTATAAATACTGCAAACATGAGGATTGCTGCATTTAGTGCAAGCATTGCAAGCTGCAGCCCGATGGTCCATTTAAACCATTTAGTATAACTTACTACAGTTACTCCCAGTGTAATCATCAGCAGCGGGTTGGTAGGATAAAGCATGTTGGTGAAACCATCGCCGAAGCAGAATGCCTGACATGCCATCTGACCAGTAAGTCCTACAAGTTCCGCCAGCGGAGCAATGATAGGAATCAGCAGGAAGGCCTTGGCAGAACCTGAACCAACGAAGAAGTTGAGCATGAGCACCAGTCCGAAAATCATAAGAATTGCTGCATACGGACCCATCTGAGAAACTTTTTCGGAAGCGTAATAGAGTATGGTGTCCATGATTCCTCCGTTGCTGATAATCAGTTTCACAGACATTGCCATGAGAATAAGCAGCGCACTTGGTGCAATACCACCTACTCCGCTTACAAAGTCTTTTCCGATTTTCCCACCGTAGTGAGACTCTCTTGCCGCAATAAGTCCGCCTGTAAGGAAAAGTACTGCCATCACAGGAAGTGATACAGAAGAAAGCGCAGGAACAAAAAATCCGCAGACCACATATGCAATTACCAGTGCCAGTGCAGTTCCGAAAATCTTTACAGTTCTGCCCAGATACTGTTCATTTGGCAAAGTCTCCAGCGCTGCACCGCTTGCATATTTTTCACGCTGTCCCTTGTCCTCTTCGTAAACGGAAGATTTTGCAGGGTCTTTTTCGATTTTATGTGCATAGCGGTACAGGAAACCGTAAAGCATTCCATAACATATTACAAACACACCGATTCTGAAAGGCAGCCCGGAGAATGCAGGTACACCCGCCAGCTGCTGTGCAATACCAAGTGTAAACGGATTTAGAGTTGCCGCCGCAAAGCCGAAACCTGCAGCAAGAGCACTCATTCCAAGGCCGGTCAGAGAGTCCCATCCAAGAGCATATGACAGCAGAATTACAATGGGCACCAATGCAACAAGCTCCTCAAAAATACCGAATACAGAGCCAAAAAGCATGAAAAAAAGTACCAGTACAGCCATGAGCTTGTACTTTGAATCCTCAAAACGCTTCACCAGGCCGTTCATAATATATTTAAGCATGCCGCTTTTATCCAGCACACAGAAAGTTCCGCCAATAATAAAAATAAAAAGAATGATTGAAATTACTGTAACCGCATCACTGCTCCACAGCACTTCCACAGGTGCCGTAAACCACCTCCACACAGGGTAGCCACCTTCACCGCTGAAAGTAAAAGTCCCCGGCACGATGGATTCCTTGCCGTCCACAATTACTTTTTCAAAAGAACCAGCAGGAATAATGTAAGTCAGTATCCCTGCTGCCATCATAAGCACAAACAGAATTGCTACTGATGAAAAGAATGATTTTTTGCTGATCTGAATGCCGGAGTTATTTTCCATATATTTACCTCTTTGTTTTATTTTATCATTTGTGTTTTATTATATCATATTTCTTCCAGCTTTACTACTGATACTTCGTAAGCTTTGCGGAGTTCTGATGTGCCGTCTTCTAATTTTTTGCGGTAATCCCGGCTCTGGATACGGCCCTCAATGGCCAGCTTGGTGCCTACATCAAGCTGCTCTGCATAACCTGCATTTCGCCCCCAGGCTATACAAGGTATATAGTCTGACTTGTTATACATGCGGTTTACCGCAAGCATCAGATCGCAGATGTCACGGCCAAGTGGTGATGTCCTTTTAAGAGGAGGTTTGCAGAGAAAACCCTCCAGATAAATATAGTTTTCGTTATATCCGAAATTTTCGCTGGGGTATATTTCCTTTGCAAAAACTACTACATTTAATTTGTTTCTTCCCTCAGCAAATTCATTGTATGTACGCACCTGCCCTTTTATCTCCACGAAATCATTGATTCTCGGTGAGTGCTCGAATATGAGTCTTTCCGATACCATTATATTGATTTCGTCCATATATCCGCTGCGCCGTTCTATTCCCAGTACGAAGGTATAAAATATCTCGCCGTAGGTTTTGTGGCTGAAACTCAGGTCAGACATCACTGCCCCGCAAAGTTCTGCTAAATTACTTTCCATTCCTCTCCTCCAGTGTTTTTAGTGTCTGTATATTGTATTGAAAGGAACTGGTAATTATGATACAATATTAAAAAGTTGAAGTGTGGTATTTTTCAGAAAGGAGCATGGCATATGGGACTTGGCGAAAAACTTCTTATCCTTTTAGTTGTGGCTGCATGGCCTCTGTAACTTCTGATAATATCCAGTATGCAGGCCGTGGAATGTCAGATACAGTATTCTACGGTACTTTTCTTCTTGAAAACGGTCAGACTACAGAACTCTATATGAGCGGCCAGAAATATATTATCTTCGAAGAAGGCGACACCGGTGAACTCTGGTATCAGGGAACCAAAATGCTGGGATTTATAAAAGACGAATAGCTTTAAGACTACAAAACCTCGCATCATCAGCGAGGTTTTCTTTTCATGAACATATAAAAATATTTACTGCCCAGGGCAACTATTACAAAGCCCAGTGCTATTGCCAGCGCAATTGTGACTGCAGCCTCTCCGTTTTCAGCAAATGCTGCCTTGTCACTGTTTACAAGCCCTGCCATGGTATAATACAGTCTTCCTCCAGGCACCAGCGGAACTGCCGCTGCAGTGAGGAAAATCGTAGCAGGTGCCTTATTTACTCTGGCCATAATTTCCGCATATATTGCTGCGAAAATTGCTGCTATAACATTAGGTATAAAATATCCGCCAGCCTGAACTGCAACCATAAGATATACAGCCCATGTTGCCGCGCCACCTGCAGCAGCCAGCAGTATCTGCTTTCCTTTCATTCTGAAAAAAACAGCAAATCCGAAGGAACCGATAAATGCTGTTATTATCTGAACAGCCATTTCTGTCATATTACCCCACCTCCCATCAGCAGGATGGAAAGAGCAAATCCACAGGCAATTGCTGCCGCCTGAAGAAGTGAATTGGCCAGTCTGAGCATACCTGTCACAATGTCTCCGATAAGCATGTCTCTTACCGAATTAGTCATGGCAATACCAGGAATCAGAAGCATTATACTTCCTATCATGATTTTATCTTCATGTTCTCCGAAGCCCAGCTTCATCATTAACAGAATAAGAATACCCGTAAAAAAAGATACTATGAAAGTCTTTGCCAGCTGATTAGGTTCAACTTTTCCCAGGAAATACATCATAATCATGATGGCAACACCTGCAGCAGCTGCAGCAAGTCCATCAACCAGACTTCCTCCGAAAAAGACTGCAAATCCTCCGGCTGCCATGGCCGAACCAAGGCATACAAACCATCCGGGATAATTCTTACGGCTCATTACTTTGTCATATCGCTGTCTGATTTCTTCAACAGAAGGTTTATTTGCGCATATATATCTGGAAAGGTCGTTAAGATAGTCCAGTTTGTCAAAATCTGCATTGCTTCTCAGAATTCGTCTTATCTGAGTGATAATATTTCCATCTGGATCTTCAAGTGTAACCTGGATGTTGGAAGTAATGATAAAAACATTAATTCTGGTATGGTCACATCCGTATGCACTGCACATTCTTTCAATACTGTCCTCTACACGGCTGACTTCTGCTCCGCATACAAGCATTTCTTCAGCTACATCCAGAACAGCCTGTAAAAGCCTGTTGTAATTCATAATCAGTTCTCCATTAAAACTAAAGGACAGGTCCTTCTGCAGGAATTGATTTTCGCATAATTTCAGGGAAGCAACTTACCCGGTACTGAGGGCACTCAAGGCACTCGAATTCAAGAGGTGAATCTTCCGGTTCCACAGTCTCGAAATTAAGTTTTCTGTAAAACTCAGGTGCACGGCCGATAAGAATAACTTCTTCTGCACCAAGTTCGCGGGCCTTTTCCATGGCCTTCTTCACCAGGATTCTGCCCAGACCGAATTTGCGGAGAACAGGGTCCACAGCAACCGCTTTTATAACAAAATGTCCCTCTTCCTTTGCAAGCATACAGCCTCCGATAAGGAAATCTCCCGGCTGGGTGATTTTCCATGCACCTACGATATCTGAATAATCGCGGATTTCGTCTTCGTCGTATTCAAGGCCCTGTTTGATTCCAAACTGCACCAGACGCTCGTATTCAGTTGTACTTTCCATTCTGACTCTAAGCATTTTTATCTCCTTTTAGGCCATCTTCCGCAGAATTCCGCGGATTGCCCCTATCAAGTAAAGTGAGCCCGCAAAGAGCACCACATCGTAATCTTTATATCTTGCCTTTGCCATCTGACATGCCTGAGCATTGTCTGGAGCCTCAGCGCAGCTACCTCCGAGAGCTTCAATTTTAGCTTTTAAGGCACTTGTTTCAAGCTTGCGGGGATTTGCCGGCTCGGTGGCAATAAAGTCCTTTGTAATGGCTGTAAACTCTTTAAGTATTCCATCAGTATCCTTGTCAGCAAGCATACCTGTAACCATGAGAATCTTTTTGCCTTGGCAGAAAGTTTCCATGGCTTTTCTGAGCGCCTTTGCGCCGTCGTCATTGTGAGCACCGTCGATGATTACCAACGGTGTCTGCCCTTCCTGTGACATGGTTTCAAAACGACCTATCTGCTTGGCTGCTCTGAATCCTTCGTACAGCGCTTCTCTGCTGAGAGAAATATCTCCGTTCATTTCCATGATATTCAGCGCAGCAAGAGCTGCCTTAGCATTGTCAATCTGGTGCTTGCCGGACATTGAAATTTCAAGGTCTTTAAACTCTGCGCCATTGATAGTAACATCAAACTTATAGCCCGAGAGCTTTTCTTCGGTGATTGTGAATGGCACATTGCGTGTTTCGAAGTACATGCATTGTTTTTCTTCTGCAGCCGCCTTGATTACACGGAGGGCGTCCTGGTCGTCAGCGCTTGTGACAACAGGGCAGCCTGCCTTTATTATACCCGCTTTTTCTGCGGCAATTTCAGCGATTGTGCTGCCAAGTCTGTCTGTGTGGTCAAATGAAATTGACACGATTACGCTCACCAGAGGTTTTTCAACCACATTGGTTGAGTCGCCTCTGCCGCCAAGACCTACTTCAAGAACTACGAAGTCACAGCCCTTTTCCTTGAAATACAGGAAAGCCAGGGCTGTAATTACTTCAAATTCAGTAGGTGACTGGTCGCCGCGGTCAGTGATAACCTTCACGCATTCCAGCACCCTGTCTGTGTATGCAGCCAGGTCTTCATCACTGATGTACTCCCCGTCCAGCTCGATTCTTTCGTTGAAGACTTCCAGAAACGGTGAGGTATAAAGGCCGACTTTGTATCCGCCGGCCTTCAGCGCACTGTAAATATATCTGCATGTGGAGCCTTTGCCGTTGGTTCCGGCAACATGAATCACCTTCAGGTCCTTTTCGGGATTGCCGAGAAGTTCAAGAAGCATATTCATTCTTTCAAGGCCCAGAATGCTTCCGAATTTTTCAAATTCGTGGATTTTGTCTATTGCATTGTTTGCGTTCATTTTATTGCCTATTGTGCCTTCTTGCTTACAAGTTCAAGTCTTGCATTTACCTTAGCAAGCATTTCTTCGTACTTAACCATCTTTTCCTTTTCTTCGTTTATAACCTTTTCAGGTGCCTTGCTTACGAAACCCTGGTTGGAAAGTTTGCCTTTAACTCTGGCAACTTCACCTTCCAGCTTCTTCTGTTCCTTGGTAAGTCTTTCAAGTTCCTGCTTGTAGTCCACAAGATCATCAAGAGGAATGTAGATTTCCGCACCATCGATTACTGCAGACATAACTTCTTCAGGAATGTCAGCCTTATTTTCGGTGAAAGTGATTTCTGTGATATTTGCAAGGTTCTGAAGGTATCTTGCACCGTCTTTGATTGTCTGTGCTTTTTCACCTGTTGTAAGGATGATAGCGTGGAGTTTCTTGCTTGGTGCAGCTTCAGCTTCTGCTCTGATGTTTCTGATTGCACGGATTGCTTCCATTGCCATTTCAAGAGTTTCAGTTGCCTTAGGGAATACGCAGCCGAGGCTGTACTTAGGCCAGTCGCTCTTGATGAGGAAGTTGTTAGGATTGTCAGCCTTTTCTTCGCCGTGCGGCAGGTAGCTCCAGATTTCTTCAGTGATGAATGGCATGAATGGGTGAAGCATCTTGAGCATGTTCTTAAGGCACATAACAAGAGTGAATCTTACTACCTTCTTGTCTTCTTCGTCTTCGCCCCAGAGTCTTGCCTTTACAAGTTCGATATACCAGTCGCAGTATTCGTTCCAGATAAGGTCATAAATCTTCTGTCCTGCAAGGGCAAGGTCGTATCTTTCCATAGCGTTGTCAACGTATTCAACAGTTTCGTTGACTTTGCTTATCATCCACTTGTCTTCGTCCTTGAGAGCGATATTTTCGAAGTTTGTAACATCGCCGCATGCCTTACCGCAGCAGTCTTTGCAGCACTTAGCCATTTCTCTGAAGTTTCCTTCTTCGTCCTGAAGGTTCATGATAACGAATCTGGAAGCGTTCCAGAGCTTGTTAGCAAAGTTTCTGCAGGATTCAAGTCTGTCTTCCTTGAATCTCATATCGTTACCAGGTGTGATACCTGTTGTGAGCATGAATCTGAGGGCGTCAGCACCGTACTTGTCGATTACTTCAAGCGGGTCGATACCGTTGCCCAGTGACTTGGACATCTTGCGGCCTTCAGCGTCTCTTACAAGACCATGAACATATACGTCGTGGAAAGGCACTTCGCCCATAGTTTCAAGGCCGGAGAATACCATTCTTACTACCCAGAAGAAAATGATGTCGTAACCTGTTACCAGTACATCTGTTGGATAGAAGTATTCAAGTTCAGGAGTCTTTTCAGGCCATCCAAGAGTGGAGAAAGGCCATAATGCTGATGAGAACCAAGTATCGAGAACGTCTTCGTCCTGTCTGAATGCAGTGTGACCGCACTTAGGACATTTTTCAGGTGTGTCGTATGCTACTACTAATTCGCCGCATTCTTCACAGTAGTATGCAGGAATTCTGTGACCCCACCAGAGCTGTCTGGAAATACACCAGTCTTTGATTTCTTCAAGCCAGTGGAGGTAAATCTTTTCAAACCTTTCAGGAACGTGTCTCAGGTCGCCCTTCTTTGCAGCTTCGATAGCTGGTTTAGCCAGTTCTTCCATTGCAACGAACCACTGGTCGCTGAGCATGGATTCAATAACTGTGTGGCATCTGTAGCATTCGCCGGCAGGGATAACCTTTTCTTCAGTCTTTACAAGGTAGCCTGCTGCTTCAAGGTCAGCCACCCAGGCCTTACGGCATTCATAACGGTCCATACCTTCGTACTTGCCTGCTGCCGCGTTCATTGTAGCATCTTCGTTGATACAAGTAGGCATTTCAAGGCCTGCTCTCTGTCCCACTTCAAAGTCGTTAGGGTCGTGAGCAGGAGTAATCTTAACTGCACCGGTACCTTTTTCCGGATCTGGGTAAGAGTCAGCGATGATAGGAATTTCCTTGCCTACAAGTGGAAGGATAACCTTCTTACCTACCATGTCTTTATATCTTTCATCGTCTGGGTGAACTGCGATAGCCACGTCGGCGAACATTGTTTCAGGTCTGGATGTTGCAACTACGATACCTTCGCCCTGACCATCTGCTGCAGGATATCTGAAGTACCAGTACTTGCCGTTTCTGTCTTCGTGTTCAACTTCTGCATCGGAAAGAGAAGTCTTACATTCAGGACACCAGTTGATGAGTCTGTTTCCTCTGTAGATGAGACCTTTTTCGTATAACTTGATGAAGAAAGCCTTTACTGCGTTGTTGCAGCCTTCGTCCATTGTGAATCTTTCTTTTGACCAGTCGCAGGAGTCGCCCAGCTTACGGCACTGACGGGTAATTCTGCCGCCGTATTCTTCCTTCCATGCCCATGCACGCTTAAGGAATTCTTC
>JAFQHT010000114.1 GCA_017397825.1 Bacillota bacterium
AGAACTTCTCAAGAGACCGCAGATTACTTACGAAGACCTTGCAGAAATTGATGATGAAACAAGACCTGAACTTTCTTCCCATGAAATTACTCAGCTGGAAGTTCAGATTAAATATGAAGGATATATCCAGAAACAGCAGGCGCAGATTGCCCGCCACAAGAAACTGGAAAATCGCAGCCTTGACGAGAGCATTGATTATTCAATGATTGACGGGCTGAGAATTGAAGCCGCACAGAAGCTGAATCAGATCAAACCGAATTCTGTGGGTCAGGCATCAAGAATCAGCGGTGTGTCACCTGCGGACATAAACGTTTTACTGGTTTACTTAGAAAAGAAAAAAAGAGGAAACTAAATGGAAGCTTTAAGAAAAGCACTCGAAACGCTGGGATTGCCGGCCGACGAGCAAACTGTAAATAAATACCAAAAGTACATGGAAGGTGTGCTTGACTGGAACGAAAAGGTAAATCTTACCAATATTACTGATCCGGAAGAATTCATAATCAAGCACTTCATCGATTCAATAATCTGCGTGGATTACCCAGAGTTCGAAGAAGCCTGCAAGGTTATTGATGTGGGTACAGGCGGCGGTTTTCCAGGTGTGCCTCTTGCAATTGCTGCACCTGACAAAGATTTTGTCCTCATGGACTCTCTCAACAAGAGACTGAAGATTATTGATGAACTCTGTGGACAGATTGGTATCGGCAATGTAACTACTGTACATGCCCGCGCGGAAGAACTGGCAAAGAACAAGGCTCACCGTGAGCAGTACGACCTTTGCGTGTCCCGTGCTGTGGCAAACATGGCAGTTCTTGCTGAGTACTGCCTGCCGTTTATAAAGGTGGGCGGCTGCCTCATGGCGTATAAAGGACCTGATGTAGACCGTGAAGTTGAAGAAGCCCGCAAGGCGCTTTTTCTCCTGGGCGGCCAGGTGGAGGAAATCCGAGAAGGTAATCTGAAAGAATTCGGCATCGATCATAAAGTAGTAATTATAAAAAAAGTTAAAAATACTCCGTCGAAATTTCCGCGCAAAGCGGGAACTCCGGCGAAAGAACCTCTGAAGTAGCGATTTCAGGGGTTTTTTGTTGTACGAAAGTTTACATATTGCCCGCCGGACATGTTATTATTTCCCCAGAAGGGGGAGATTAATATGAAAATTGTGCAGATTCCAATTTCAATGATAGCGGCTAATCCAGATCAGCCACGGAAGGTTTTCCGGGATGAAGAGCTGGCAGAACTGAGAGATTCCATTGCAGAGTACGGAGTGCTGCAGCCTCTCATAGTAAAGAAGGCGGAAGGGAGGAAATTTTTTTTAGTGGCAGGAGAGAGGCGGCTGCGTGCAGCAACATTGGCAGGCCTTAAGACCGTACCGGTTGTTGTAAGAAATTTTGATGAACGTGAGGTTGCACTGGTAGCCCTTGTGGAAAATGTTCAGCGTGAAAATCTGAATTTTTTAGAAGAGGCGCGGGCGTATAAAAAACTTATGGACGACTTCGGACTGACACAGGGGGAAATTGCAAAAAGAGTCAGTAAGCAGCAGTCTACTATTTCCAATAAAATCAGAATTCTCAGTCTTCCGCAGGATATACAGGAGGCAATACTTGGGAATAATCTGACAGAGCGTCATGCCCGTGCGCTTCTGAGGCTGGACAGTCAGGAAGACCGTAAGCGCGTAATTGCAAGAGTTGCAGCCAATAACCTTAATGTAAAGCAGACAGAAAAGCTCATTGAAGACATAATCGCAGGACGTGAAAAAGCCGAACGAAAGAATAAGAAAATAAATTACATTAGTTACAAAATTTACCTTAATACAATACGCAATGCATTCAGTCAGGTTAAGAATGTTGAAAAGGGTGCGAAGATGACAGAAAGTGATCAGGGAGAGTTCCTCGAAGTAAAAATAATAATTCCAAAAAACGATAGATGTTTCACGTGAAACATCTATTTTTTTTAACAGAAGTATGTTATAATGTGAAACAGAGAAAATAATTATCCAGGAGGGACAATCGTGGGAAAAGCGATAGCAATATTCAATCAAAAGGGTGGAGTAGGAAAAACTACAACAAATATTAATCTGGCAGCATGCCTTGCAATGAAGGGTAAGAAAGTACTCATTCTTGACATCGACCCTCAGGGCAATACTACCAGCGGTATCGGCATACAGAAACGAAGCCTGAAAAATACAGTTTACAATATTTTAATTGATAAAAATTTTGACCCTAAAAAGGCAATAATAAAGACAAGTGTGGAAAACCTTGATCTGATTCCTGCAAGTGTGGATCTTGCAGGTGCAGAAGTAGAACTGGTCCAGATTGAAGGAAGAGAAAGCACTCTGAAGAACGGACTTGATAAGGTAAAAGATAATTACGATTATATTTTTATCGACTGTCCTCCTTCACTTGGCCTTCTGACAATCAATTCACTGACTGCAGTTGACAGTGTGCTTATTCCAATTCAGTGCGAGTTTTATGCGCTGGAAGGTGTCAGCCAGCTTGTGAGCACAATCGAATTAGTAAAAAAGAGCCTGAACCCTAAACTTGAAATCCAGGGTGTTATCCTCAGCATGTTTGACGGAAGAACTAATCTTTCAGTGCAGGTTGTTCAGGAAGTAAAGAAATATTTCGGCGGTAAGGTATATGCAACTGTAATTCCAAGAAACGTAAGACTTGCAGAGGCACCAAGTTTCGGTATGCCAATTACGGAATACGATCCTAAGTCAAAGGGCGCTGAAGCCTACATGGATTTTGCTGAAGAATTTTTAGATCTGGAGGAAAACTAGGATGGCAGTAAAAAAGGGTGGATTAGGCAGAGGCCTGGACGCTTTGTTTGCAGACGCTGTGCCTGTAAATAATCCTGAGCCTGAAGTAAAAGAAGCCAAGGCTAAGCCAAAGAAAAAAGCAGCTGCGGAAACAGAGGTTTCCGGTGATGCAGTGCAGTATATCAACATTCACGATATAATGCCTAATGCAAATCAGCCGCGAAAAACTTTTAACGAAGAAAAGATCGAAGAGTTATCCAAGTCCATTAAGGAGCATGGTATCATTCAGCCGATTGTAGTCCGTAAGAAAAAGACCGGTTACGAAATCGTTGCAGGGGAACGACGCTGGAGAGCTGCCATGAAGGCAGAGCTTTCAGAGGTTCCGTGCCTTATCAGAGAACTGAGCGACGAGCAGAATATGCTCATTGCAATTATTGAAAACATGCAGCGTGAAGACCTTAACCCTGTGGAAGAAGCTGAAGGTCTCAATCAGATGATTGTAACTTTCGGAATGACACAGGAACAGGTATCCAAGAGCGTGGGAAAGAGCAGACCATATATTGCAAACTCCCTCAGACTTCTGAAGCTTCCTGAATATATCAAAGAAAATATGGCAGAAGGAAAACTTTCTGCTGCTCACGGAAGGACTCTTGTTACCATAGAAGATGAAGCAGTACGGAAAAACATCTGCGAAAGAATTATTGAAGAAGGCCTCAGCGTAAGAGCAGTTGAAAAACTTGTTTCTGAAGTTGGCAAGGATAAAAAGAAGAGACCGGCTGCACGGGCTAAGAATCCTGATGTTGCAAGAGTCGAAGCAGAGCTTAAAGATGCTCTGGGAACCCGTGTAACCATAAATCAGAACGGGAAAAAAGGAAAAATTGAAATAGAATTTTTCAGCAGAGATGAACTGGAGAGACTCATAGAACTGTTGAAAACACTGAGTTAGAAGGGAGTGTTTCACATGAAACTATTAATTCTCATAATGTCAGTATGGAATGTTATAACATTCCTTATGATGGCAATCGATAAACTCAAAGCCAAAAAAGATAAACGAAGAATAAGTGAAAAAACTCTTCTGGTAAGCAGTTTTCTTATGGGAGGAATAGGCATTGCTGCAGGCGGCCTTATATGTCATCATAAGACAAAGAAACTGAAATTCCAGATTCTTGTACCATTGTCGCTTATAGTGAATGCAGCAGTAATAGCGGCACTGATTTATTATAACATTGTTTAATAGTACAAAGGAGAGCCCCTCAAAAAGGGGCTTTTGAATTTAATTATGACGAAAGAAAAAATCAGCGAAAGAAGACTTAAAGAGCTTTTTGAACAAGTCAGAAAAGAAGCCGAAAGCATTGAAATTCCAATAAGTAGAAACATTGCAGAGATAAAAATAAATACACGTGCAAAAGCGCGATTCGGATGCTGCAGGCAGCAGAATAAACCTCTGTCCGGGAAAACATATGTAATTGAAATCTCGGAAAGAGTTCTTTGCAGTGAAGAGAAAAATATCCGGCAGATAATTGCCCACGAGCTGCTTCACACATGCAAAGGTTGTATGAATCACGGAGACAAATGGAAGACCTATGCCCAGGCTATGAACAATACCTGGGGTTATAATATCACCAGAACGTCCTCATATGAAAAGCTGGGCCTGCAGCCGCCGGAAAGAAGAAACCCGACTGCTGCAGAATATAAATATGTGCTGGAATGTCAGCAATGCGGAGCAAAAATTTTAAGGAAGAAAAGATGCAAAGTAGTTGAAAACCCACAGCATTACAGGTGCGGTAAATGTGGTGGAAGCCTTAAATTACTATAAAAACCACTACATCTTGTAGATGAAATTTTTTCGGATATGTGATATAATAACATGATAAACTGCTATAACTGTCTTTAAAAATAAGGAGATTAAAAATGTCCGTAGAAAAGCAGGAAAAAAATTTAAAATCATATATGCCTATGCCCCTTTGCATCATCAACTGCCAAGGTAAGGTTGTTGATGCCAATGAACACATAGGTGATGTTTTCATATACGATGATATTGTCGATGCAGATATTTTTACGCTGACGGGGCTTAAAACTGCAGATCTTTACGCTGCAGCTGAAAATGACACCCACCCTCTGCTCAGGAGAAATGAAAAAATCTTCAGACTTATTATGTATAAAAACGGTGAAGGTGAAAACAGTGATCTGGGAATCATTTTCCACGATGTGACTAGTCTGGAGGAGCTGAAAGACAGGTACAACAATGAGAAACCTTGCATGGCCAAAATTCTGGTGGATAACTATGACCAGCTTTTTGACAGCAGCGGATCTGCACCTAACCTGAGTCTTTCAACTGAAATTGACAAGACAATACGTAAATGGGCAGCAAGAATCAATGCTTCTGTTACCAGGGTAAAAAGCAGCAGCTACACAATCTGGTTTGAGCAGCAGTATCTTGACAGGTTGATTGCCAATAAGTTTGATATTCTTGATGATGTGCGCCAGCTGGAGAGTGGTGCGGATTTTCCTGCCAGTCTCAGTATGGGTATCGGTGTCGGCGGCAAGACTATGACTCAGACAGAAGAATATGCAGATGCAGCTCTGGATCTGGCCCTTGGACGAGGAGGCGACCAGGCAGTTGTAAAGCGTAATATAAAGATTGAGTATTACGGTGGTAAGCTTCAGACCGTTGAAAAAAGTAATAAAGGTAAATCAAGAATTTTCGGTCATGCACTGAAGCAGCATATCGATCAGTCAAAACGGATTTTCATTATGGGTCACCGCAATGCAGATATGGACAGTTTCGGGGCAGCTCTCGGGATTATGAGACTTTGCGCACTGTTCGAGAAAGAACCGTATATTGTAATCGATGAAATCAGCGAAGGCATGACTGCAATTTTCAGGCAGGCCAAGGAAAATGAAACATATAAATTCATAACCAGTGAAAAAGCGCTGGTTATGGCTCAGGAAGGAGAAGATGATCTGGTTATCGTGGTTGATACTCACAGACCAAGTCTGGTTCAGTGTCCTCAGCTTCTGGATGTGAGCGAAAGGATCGTAGTTATTGACCATCACAGACGTGTGGAA
>JAFQHT010000115.1 GCA_017397825.1 Bacillota bacterium
ATATCGCTGAAATCCACCAGACCTTTTGCCGCCATTTTTTCAGCGTACAGTCTGTCAAAATCCCTGATCAGACCGGCAAAATACCTGCCGTCTCCAGCCGTTCCCAGAACTTCTGCGTGGATATTCTCCGCAGTATCGTAGAAAAACGTCTTTTTAGCCTCCGATACAAGGTCCTTGATTGCCTGGCGGTTGACCGCCATGTAGTCCTTGGCTGATGCTGCGGTCTGAGGATCTGCCCCCTTGTTTTTTTCGGGGTCAAAGTATTTTTTAATCATTGATGGAAGCTTGAATTCTTCCAGTGCCTGTCGGATTTTGTCGAAATCTCCTGATTTGCAGACTTCTTTAAGTCCTTTGGCCAGCTGCAGATCAAGCTTTGCAAATTCACCGGCACCTTCAAGATGGTTTGCCTCTGTCCAGCGCAGGTTAGTTTCCAGATCGCTGATTGCCCTGTCAAGCCCGGTCTCCATGGTTACAAAGACGTACTTCATCACAGGCGATTTCATGAACTGGTCAAAGTCCGCTCCCAGACCGGCAGCGGCTTCATCCAGCCACTCATACGGCTCCGGCAGGCTCTGAATCGTATCAAAAGCCTTTTCAATCATTTCGCGGATTTTCCCATCGTTTCTGTCGCCGCTGAATTTGTTGAGAAAATTATAAAAGTCCTGACTTCCCTCTTCAAATCTTTCTTCGATAAGCTGGTCCATGGCCTGGTCGCGCAGAATTGTCTGCTGGGTGCCGTCACAGATTTTAAAGTTCGGCTCAACGTCGATGATATAAAAATATCTTCTGATTACTTCCAGGGCAAATGCATGGAAAGTGCTGATATTGGCCGTCGGCAGCAGGTCCAGCTGCTTTTTCAGGAAAAGCAGGTCGTCCTTGTTTTCAGTTTCGCGGATTGCCTGACCGATTGCCCTTTCGATTTTTTCCTTCATTTCGGAAGCTGCTGCGTTGGTGAAAGTCACGATAAGCATGCGGTCGATAGGGCATCTGTCCTTCAGAATCAGCTGCTTTATGCGCTCGACAAGAACAGCAGTCTTGCCGGACCCGGCCGCTGCCGCAACTAAAATATTCTTATTTCTCAGCTCAATGGCTCTCGCCTGTTCCTGTGTCCAGTTCATTTTGTGCCCTTTCTTATGTCCGGCTACACGCCATGTTGTTGTCATCTATATGATAGCAGTATACCAAAAAAAGATGTGTTTGACAAATGGGTCAGGAAAATATATAATTAATACAACGAATCAATGGAGTCCAACATTGAAAGAAAAAGAAAACCACCGAAGTGCCTTTTCGGTGGTTTTTTTGTGCTGACTAACGTCCATCTCCATCCAGCCACTTGCAGATATAATATGTAATTATACCTGCTGCGATAGAAATCATTAAAGAGTCCAGCATTGCTGCACTTCACCTCCTCTCTGTTGCCAGTATGGGGGTAGCAGCAAGAAAACTATAACATATTTTTACTGTAATTAAAATACATTTATATAATTTTCATACAATTGACAGTGCTGTTTAATTTGGTTATAATTAAAACAGTTAACATACACTTTTATGCGACTTTATACGACGAGGTAAAGAAAATGACTACTAATACAAAAAAGCCTGCAATGCTGATGATTCTGGAC
>JAFQHT010000116.1 GCA_017397825.1 Bacillota bacterium
ACTCAGCTTGCACCTCCGGGAAAAGATATGAAAATATGTGCTTTCCTCTGGTCATATTATGGCTATCCTACATCCCGCTATGAAGGTCAGAATGTTGAAGTCATGAGATACAACAATGGTAAAATCATGGCGCAGACTGAAATGGATAACGGCACAATGCCTGAACTTGATTATGTTTGCGGTATTCCTGATTCAGGAACACCACATGCCATGGGGTATGCGGCGCAGAGCAAAATCGGTTTTGCACGTCCGTTTATCAAATACACTCCGACATGGCCGAGAAGCTTCACCCCTGCCAACCAGAAAGAAAGAAATAAGGTTGCCAAGATGAAGCAGATTCCTGTACATGAGCTCATTGAAGGAAAAAATCTTCTCTTTGTGGACGACTCAATTGTACGAGGCACTCAGCTGGGAGAAACAGTGGATTTCCTCTATGAAAACGGTGCCAAAGCAGTACATATGCGTTCTGCATGTCCACCAATCATGTACGGATGTAAATACCTCAACTTCTCAAGCTCAAGAAGCGATATGGAACTTCTTGCAAGAAGAATCATCCAGGAGCTTGAAGGCGATGAAGGCCAGAAATATATTGATGAGTACAGCGACTCAAAGACAGAACGCGGCAAGCTTCTCCGCAGAACCATCGCTGACAAATATGGTTTTGCGTCACTTGAATTCCAGTCACTGGAAGGAGTTATAGAGGCTATCGGCCTTGAACCATGTAAACTTTGCACTTATTGTTGGAACGGAAAGGAATAATTAAAATGCATAAGAATTCAAAATCAGACAGCTACGCAGCAGCAGGTGTTGACATCACAGCCGGATACAAAGCCGTTGAACTGATGAAGGAACATGTTGCAAGAACAATGACTCCGGGCGTTTGCTCCGATGTGGGCGGCTTCGGCGGTTTATTTGAACTGGACATCACTGGAATGACAAGACCTGTTCTTGTAAGCGGAACTGATGGTGTCGGCACTAAGTTAAAACTCGCTTTCCTTCTGGACAAGCATGATACAGTTGGTATCGACTGCGTTGCAATGTGCGTAAACGATGTCATCTGTGTAGGCGCAAAGCCACTTTTCTTCCTGGACTATATCGCATGCGGCAAGAACGTTCCTGAAAAGATTGCTCAGATCGTTAAGGGCGTTGCAGAAGGCTGTGTTCAGTCAGGAGCAGCACTCATCGGCGGTGAAACTGCAGAAATGCCTGGTTTCTACCCAGTTGATGAATATGACCTTGCAGGCTACACTACAGGTGTGGTTGACAAGTCCAAGATTATTGACAACAAGACAATGTGTGAAGGAGACGTTGTAATCGCTCTTCCATCCAGCGGCGTACACTCCAACGGTTTCTCCCTGGTTCGTAAGGTATTTGACGTTGAAAACGCTGACCTTAAGACTCCTTGTGAAGAACTGGGCGGCAAGTCCATCGGCGAAACACTCCTCACTCCTACAAAAATATACGTAAAGCCTGTACTTGCACTTCTTGAAGAAGTAAAGGTAAAGGGCATCTCCCACATCACAGGCGGTGGTTTCTACGAAAATATTCCAAGAAGCATCCCTGCCGGCCTTGCAGCAAAGATCAAGAAAGAAGACGTAAAGGTTCTTCCTATCTTCAAGCTCATCGCTGAAAGAGGCGGCATCAGCGAACATGACATGTTCAATACTTTCAACATGGGCGTTGGCATGAGCATCGTTGTTGCTAAGGAAGACGCTGAAAAGTCTCTTGAAATCCTCAAGGCAAATGGTGAAGATGCTTACATCGTAGGCGAAATCATTAAATCAGAAGATGAACAGGTGATTATATGCTAAAAGCAAGAATTACTGTATTCGTATCCGGCGGCGGCACCAACCTGCAGGCTCTCATCGATGCTCAGAAAAGCGGCATCATTGAAAGCGGCGAAATCGTACTGGTGGTTTCAAACAGTGCAGGTGCTTACGCTCTCGAAAGAGCTGCAAATCACAGAATTAAGTCAGAAGTGGTTTTAAAGAAAGAACTTGGCTCACAGGAAGCTTTTGAAGCACGCCTTACAGAAGTCCTTGAAGAAAACCAGATTGACCTTATTGTTCTTGCAGGTTTCATGAGTATTCTCAGCGGTGACTTTACTGACCGGTATGCAAACAGAATTATCAATGTACATCCGTCACTTATACCTTCTTTCTGCGGCAAAGGTTTCTACGGACTGCATGTCCACGAAGGAGCCCTTGCATACGGTGTGAAGGTAACAGGAGCCACAGTACATTTTGTAAACGAAATACCTGACGGCGGGCAGATTATCATGCAGAAAGCAGTTGAAGTCCTTCCTGGCGACACTCCTGAAACTCTTCAGAAAAGAGTAATGGAACAGGCAGAATGGATTATCCTGCCGCAGTCCACCGAGCAGATTTGTAAAGAAATTATTAAAAAGAAATAGAGGAAAATTATGAGCATATATACATCCAGAACAATGGGCGAAATCATCAAAGATAACGCTTACGCAGGCAGAGGTATTGTTATCGGCAAGACTGCTGACGGCAAAAAAGCTGCCATCGCATACTTCATCATGGGCAGAAGCGAAAACTCCAGAAACAGAATTTTCCGCGAAGAGGGAAACGATGTTGTAATCTACCCATTTGATGAGTCCAAGGTTGAAGATCCATCACTGATCATCTACTCACCAATCAGAGTAATCGACAACAAAGTTATCGTTACAAACGGTGACCAGACTGATACAATTTATGATTTTATCGCTGACGGCAAGTGTTTTGCAGGTGCGCTCAGAACAAGAGAGTTCGAACCTGATGGTCCTAACTGGACACCTAGAATCAGCGGCATGCTCACTCTGGAAGAAGGCAACTTCACTTATGAAATGAGCATTCTCAAGAGCATCGACGAAGCAGGCACAGGCTGCGCAAGATACCACTGGACTTATCCAAGTGTAAACGGTCTGGGCCACTTCATCCACACTTACGAACACGACGGAAATCCGCTTCCTACATTCCAGGGCGAACCTAGAAGAGTGACAGTACCTGACACTGCTGAAGAATTCCTTTCAGACATCTGGGCAAACCTTAACGAACAGAACAAGATTTCCATCTATGTAAGATATATTGACCTGGAAACAGGCGAAGTTACAAACAAGATGATTAACAAGAACGCTTAGGAGGATCCGCAGTGAAAGAATACGAATTAAAATACGGTTGTAACCCTAACCAGAAGCCTGCAAAGATTTTCATGAACGACGGAAGCGAAATTCCTATGGAAATCTTAAACGGCAGACCTGGCTATATCAATCTGCTGGACGCTCTCAACAGCTGGCAGCTTGTAAAAGAAATCAAAGATGCGCTGGGCATGTGTGCAGCCACATCCTTCAAGCACGTAAGCCCTACTTCTGCAGCAGTTGGTGCTCCAATGAGCCCGGAACTTAAGAAGGCGATCTTCGTTGATGATATCGAAGGTATCGACGAATCTCCGATTGCAATTGCATACGCAAGAGCAAGAGGTACTGACAGAATGAGCTCTTTCGGTGACTGGATTGCACTTTCTGACAAGTGTGACGTTACCTGCGCAAAGATTATCGCAAGAGAAGTTTCTGACGGCGTAATCGCTCCTGACTACGATGAAGAAGCTCTTGAAATCCTCAAAGGCAAGAAAAAAGGCGCTTACAACATCATCAAAATCGACACAGATTATGTGCCTGCTGAAGCTGAACATAAGCAGGTATACGGCATTACTTTCGAGCAGGGCAGAAACAATTTTAAAATTGATGCTGACCTTCTGAAGGAAATCGTAACTGAAAACAAAGAATTCACAGAAGAAGCTAAGCGCGACCTTGTAATCGCACTTATCACTCTCAAATACACTCAGTCCAATTCCGTTTGCTTCGCAAAGGACGGACAGGCTATCGGCGTAGGCGCAGGCCAGCAGTCCAGAATCCACTGCACAAGACTTGCCGGCGAAAAGGCTGACAAGTGGCACCTCCGCCAGCACCCAAGAGTGCTCAACCTTCCGTTCAAGGAAGAAGTAAGACGTCCTGACAGAGACAATGCCATCGACGTTTATCTTTCTGAAGACCAGGAAGAAGTTATCGGCGACGGCTACTGGGAAGCACTGTTCACTGAAAAGCCAGAAGCTTTCCCAAGAGCAGAGCAGAGAGAATACCTGGCATCACTCAAGGGTGTGTGCCTTGGCTCCGACGCTTTCTTCCCGTTCGGTGATAACATCGAAAGAGCAGCAAAGAGCGGCGTAAGCTTCATTGCTCAGCCAGGCGGTTCCGTACGTGATGATAATGTTATCGAAACATGCAACAAGTACGATATGGTTATGGCGTTTACAGGAATGAGACTGTTCCACCACTAGGGGTTCTCTCGATTATGCTTACAGCGTTGCTGTAAGGTAAGAACCCCAGCGATTCCGCTTTGCGGAATCTGAACCGCGACAATCATGGAGGGGATTATATGTTTTGGATTATTTTCGTGATTGTTCCCATCATTATTCTGGCACTTTTCTCATGGAAAAAGCCGGCGATGGCACCATTGGCAATAATTATCTGTCCTGTGATAAACCTGATATTTTTCTTCAGAGAGTTTATGTATTATGAAGCAAGGGGATTATTTCTTTTCTTTACAGCGATTCAGGTCATGATTGTCGCAGTGGCAGCATTTGTTGTCAGATGGCAGGGGAACAAACAATAAAAGCTATTTCACAGTTACTTTATCCGGAGGTACATAATCGTGAAAGTAATGGTAGTTGGTGGCGGCGGCAGAGAGCATGCCATCATCAAAAAAATCAAAGAAAACAAGACAGTAGAAACTATCTTTGCACTGCCTGGCAACGGCGGTATTGCGGCTGACGCAACATGCGTTGACATCGGTGCCAAGGATATCGATAAAATCGTGGAGTTCGCAGTTGAGAAGGGAATTGACTTTGCTGTGGTAGCTCCTGACGATCCTTTGGTTCTGGGTGCAGTTGACGCGCTTCAGGCCAAGGGCATCAAGACTTTCGGTCCTAATAAGGCGGCTGCAATCATCGAAGGCAGCAAGGCTTTCTCCAAGGACCTGATGAAAAAATACAACATTCCTACAGCAGCTTATGAAACTTTCACAGATATGGAAGCTGCACTTGCATATATCGAAAAATGCGATATTCCTGTAGTAGTAAAGGCTGACGGTCTTGCGCTCGGAAAGGGTGTAATCATCGCAGAAACAAGAGATGAAGCAAGAGAAGCAGTTCGTTCCATGATGGAAGACAAGGTTTTCGGCGACAGCGGAAACTGCGTGGTAGTTGAAGAATTCCTGACAGGACCTGAAGTATCAGTGCTTTCCTTTACAGACGGAAATGTAGTGATTCCAATGGTTTCCTCCATGGACCACAAGCGTGCCCTTGATGGCGACAAGGGTCTCAACACAGGCGGTATGGGAACAATTGCTCCTAACCCTTACTACACAGACGAAGTTGCAGCTGAATGTATGGAAACAATTTTCAAGCCTACAATCGAAGCAATGAAGGCTGAAGGCAGAACTTTCACAGGCTGTCTCTACTTCGGTCTTATGCTTACTCCGAAGGGACCTAAGGTAATCGAATACAACTGCCGTTTCGGTGACCCTGAAACTCAGGTTGTACTTCCTCTTCTTGAAAGCGACCTTCTTGATATCATGCTCAAGATTTACGAAGGTAAGCTTGCGGAAGCAGAAGTCAAGTTTGCAGACAAATCCGCATGCTGCGTAGTAATGGCTTCCAACGGCTACCCTAAGAGCTACGAAAAGGGCTTTGAAATCACAATGCCTGCTGACAAGAACATCTATGTTGCAGGTGCCAAGCTGGCAGAAGGCAAGCTTCTCACAAACGGAGGCAGAGTTCTCGGCGTAACAGAAACTGCTGACACTCTGGAAGCGGCAATCGCAAAGGCTTATGAAACCGTTAAAACTGTATCTTTTGAAAACGCATATTTCAGAACAGACATCGGAGCTCGCGCTCTCATGGCAGAAAGGAAATAATTAAGAAATCATGGTTTACAGAATATTTGTAGAAAAAAAGCCCGGCCTTGACAACGAGGCAAGAGCAATCAAAAACGACATCAACGAACTGCTGCAGATCAAGGGCGTAGAAAAAGTAAGACTTTTCAACAGATACGATGTTGAAGACCTTGCGCAGGATCTTTTTGAATACTCAGTAAACGCTGTATTCGCAGAGCCTCAGCTTGATATCGTTACTGAAGAACTTCCTGAAGCTGACTGCATCTTCGCAGTAGAGCCACTGCCTGGCCAGTTCGACCAGAGAGCATCCTCTGCTGCTGAATGTATCCAGATTATCTCCAAAGGCGAAAGACCTACAGTAAAAACTGCCAAGGTTTACGCTCTTTATGGAAAAATCACTGAAGAAGAAGTGGCTGCTATCAAGAAGTATGTAATCAACGCAGTTGAATCAAGAGAAGCTGCAATGGAGCTTCCTGAAACTTTAGCGGTGCATTATGAAATTCCGACAACAGTAGAAACTGTTGAAGGTTTCATCAATCTGACTGAAGAAGAACTTGCACAGTTCATCAAGGACAGAGGCCTTGCTATGGACCTTGCTGACATCAAGTTCTGTCAGGAATATTTCAAGGGTGAAGACAGAAATCCGACTATCACAGAAGTGAAGATGATCGACACTTACTGGTCTGACCACTGCCGTCACACCACATTCAATACAATTATCGACAACGTAACATTTGAAGACGAAACTCTTCAGGCTGCTTACGACAGATACATTGAAATCAGAAAGGGCCTTAACAGAACCAAGCCGGTTACACTTATGGATATCGGCACAATCGCTGTTAAGCAGCTCAAAAAAGAAGGCAAGCTCACCAAGCTTGACGAGTCTGAAGAAATCAATGCCTGCACAGTTAAAATCAAAGTTGACGTGGAAGGCAAAGAAGAAGACTGGCTCCTTCTTTTCAAGAACGAAACACACAACCATCCTACTGAAATCGAGCCTTTCGGCGGTGCTGCAACATGTGTGGGCGGCGCAATCAGAGACCCGCTTTCAGGCAGATCCTATGTATATGCTGCAATGCGTGTAACAGGCGCAGGAGATCCGTTAGTTCCTGTTTCAGAAACTATCCCTGGCAAGCTTCCTCAGCGTAAGCTGGTTACAACAGCAGCAAGCGGCTACAGCTCCTACGGTAACCAGATTGGTCTTGCAACAGGTCAGGTAGACGAAATCTACCACCCAGGCTACGTTGCAAAGAGAATGGAAATCGGTGCTGTAATCGCAGCAGCTCCTGCAGAAAACGTAGTAAGAGAAGTTCCTGCTGACGGAGACAGAGTAATCCTCCTCGGCGGTAAGACAGGCCGTGACGGCTGCGGTGGTGCTACAGGCTCCTCCAAGTCCCATGACCTTTCATCTCTTGAAAGCTGCGGTGCAGAAGTTCAGAAGGGTAATGCCCCTGAAGAAAGAAAACTCCAGAGACTTTTCAGAAATCCTGAAGCTTCCAAGCTTATCAAGAGATGTAACGACTTCGGTGCAGGCGGCGTTTCCGTAGCAATCGGCGAACTGGCTGCAGGTCTTGAAATCAACCTTGATGTAGTTCCTAAGAAGTACGACGGTCTTGACGGAACTGAACTTGCAATTTCCGAATCTCAGGAAAGAATGGCTGTAGTAGTTGAAGAAAAGGACGTTGAAAGATTCTGCGAACTTGCAAAATCTGAAAACCTTGAAGCTACTGTAGTTGCAAGAGTTACAGAAGAACCTAGACTTTCCATGCACTGGAACGGCCAGAATATCGTAAACATCTCCAGAGAGTTCCTGGACTCCAACGGAGCTGAAAAGCATATCACAGTTGAAGCAGTTAAACCTGAAACTTTTGAAAAGGAAGTAAAGGGCAGCTTCGGTGAAAACTACAAGGCTCTCGCAGGCGATCTCAATGTCTGCTCCAAGAGAGGCCTTTCCGAAAGATTTGACTCCACAATCGGTTCCGGTACAGTACTGATGCCATTCGGCGGCAAGTACCAGAGAACTCCTATCCAGGCTATGGTAAACAAGGTTTCCGTAGAAAAGGCTGACACTACTACATGTTCCCTCATGGCATGGGGCTACAACCCATTCATCATGGAAAAGAGCCCATATCACGGCGCTTACCTTGCAGTAGTTGAATCAGTTTCCAAGCTGGTTGCACAGGGCGCAGATTTCTGTGACGTTTACCTGTCCTTCCAGGAATATTTCGAAAAACTTGGTCAGGACCCTAAAAAGTGGGGCAAGCCTTTCTCTGCACTCCTTGGCGCACTGGAAGCTCAGCTTGACCTTGGTGTTGGTGCTATCGGCGGTAAGGACTCCATGTCCGGTACTTTCGAAAACATGCATGTACCTCCAACACTGGTATCTTTCGCGGTAACTACTGAACATATTGATAATATCGTATCACCTGAATTCAAGGCAGCGGGACATAATGTATATCTCCTTGAACCTGAACTCAACGAAGACGGTCTTCCTACAGGCGACAGCCTGAAGGCAGTTTACGCTCAGGTAACTGAACTGATGAGAACAGGCGCAGCAAAGGCAGCATATACTCCTACTCTGGGCGGTATCGCTGAAGCAATCCTCAAGATGGCAATGGGTAATGGTATCGGTTTTGAATTCACAGATGCTCTTACAGCAGAAGAAATCTTCGGTTACAACTATGGTGCTTTCGTAGTTGAAACAGAAGGCGAAATCGAAGCAGGTATTTTAATCGGTAAAACTACTGAAGCTCTTGAAATCAAGGGTCTTGGCGAAACTCTCAGCCTTGATGAACTTTGCGGAATTTACGAAGACAAACTTGAGCCTGTATATTCCTGCAACATCAAGACAGAAGGTGAAGCACCTGCAAACCTCACATTCAAATCTGACAAGAAGTTTGGTGCAAAGGTTAAGTGCGACAAGCCAAAGGTACTGATTCCTGCATTCCCTGGCACAAACTGCGAATACGACACAGCAAAGGCATTTGCAAAAGCCGGTGCTGAACCAGAAATCTTCGTAGTAAACAACCTGACAGCAGCAGATGTTGCCAAGTCCATTGCAGACTTCGCAGCAAAGGTAAGAGAAAGCCAGATTATCTTTATCCCTGGCGGTTTCTCCGGCGGCGACGAACCAGACGGTTCCGGTAAGTTCATCACTGCTTTCTTCAGAAACCAGGAAGTAAAGGAAGCTGTAACTGAGCTCCTTGAAGAAAGAGATGGTCTCATGGCCGGTATCTGCAACGGTTTCCAGGCTCTTATCAAACTGGGCCTTGTACCTTACGGCAAGATTATCGACACTGACGAAAATTGTCCAACACTTACATTCAACAAGATTGCACGCCACCAGTCCAAGCTGGTACGCACAAGAATTGCTTCCAACAATTCTCCATGGCTTGCAAACACTGAACCTGGAGATATCTACACAGTTCCTATCTCCCACGGTGAAGGTAGATTCATTGCTCCTGCTGAATTACTTGAGCAGCTGGCAGCAAACGGTCAGATCATCACTCAGTATGTTGATATGGACGGCAATGCTACTCAGGACATCCAGTTCAACCCTAACGGTTCAGACTGGGCAGTAGAAGGTATCGTATCACCTGACGGAAGAGTTCTCGGTAAGATGGGTCACTCCGAAAGAATCGGTAACGGCCTGTACCAGAACGTTCCAGGCGAATTCGATATGAAGATGTTCGAAGCAGCAGTTGCTTACTTCAAGAAATAAACAAAAGTTAAAAACCAGCAGGGCCCGCAGAAATGCGGGCCTTTTTCATGCCGGAAACAGGGGATGAATGTTAAAAGTTTTGTTAAATTGTGTACAGAAGATTTAACATACATTTTACTTTAATTTTTGTGATTTTACAGTTAGAATATGATTGGAAAAAATATTGAAATTATTATGTAAAAAACAATCAAAATATAGTTAAAAGTAAAAGGAGATATTAAATGGACATTTTCGACGTCTTACAAATGATCGGAGGCCTTTGCCTGTTCCTCTTCGGTATGGAAACCATGGGTGACGGTCTCACAAGAACTTCCGGCAGCAAACTGGAATCAATTTTAAGCAAGCTTACTTCCAGCGTACCTAAGGGTGTGCTTCTTGGTGCAGTAGTAACTGCGGTAATACAGAGTTCATCCGCAACTACTGTTATGCTGGTAGGTTTCGTTAACTCAGGAATTATGAAGCTAGCTCAGGCAATTCCTGTAATTATGGGTGCAAACATCGGTACAACTGCAACTGCATGGCTCCTCAGCTTGACTGCTATTGACGGAAGCAGCGTGTTCATCAAGCTTCTCAAGCCAATGTCATTTTCACCGATTCTGGCGGCAATTGCAATCGTTTTCATGATGTTTATCAAGAGCGAAAAGAAGTATAACATTGGTATGATTCTCATCGGTTTTGCTGTTCTGATGTATGGTATGGACATTATGAGCGGTGCTGTTGAACCTCTCAAGGAAGTTCCTGAATTTGTAAGCATTCTGACAATGTTCTCAAATCCGATTCTTGGCGTTGCAGCAGGTGCAATCGTTACTGCAGCGATTCAGAGTTCATCTGCGTCAGTTGGTATTCTCCAGGCACTGTGTCTGACCGGTTCCATCAGTTATGGGACTGCCATTCCAATCATCATGGGCCAGAATATCGGTACATGCGTGACTGCAATCCTTTCATCCATCGGCGCGAATAAAGGAGCAAAGCGTGTAGCAGCAGTTCACTTATCATTTAACTTAATAGGTACAATTGTGTTCCTGATTGTATTCTATGTTGCCAATGCAGTAATAGGCTTCAGCTTTATGAACGAAGCGGTTGAACCGCATAATATTGCCGTAATACACAGTATTTTCAACGTTTGTGCTACAGCACTCCTGCTTCCTTTCTACAAACAGCTTGAAAAACTTGCGATTATTCTGGTAAAAGATTCACCAGAACCTGAAAAGAAGGTACAGGACGGCACACTTACATTACTGGACGAAAGATTCCTGGAAACTCCTTCTGTTGCTGTTATGGAATGTAAGACAGTAGCAGCAAAGATGGCGAACCTTTCAAAAGACAGTATTGTTGCAGCGATGAATCTTATCAGCAAGTATGATGAGGACAAGTTCAATTACGTAAATCTTCTTGAAAGCAAAATCGACAGATATGAAGACGCTCTCAGCGAATATATCATCAAACTGGAAAGACAGGATCTTTCCATCGATGAAAACAACACGCTCAATGCTATTCTTCACAATGTGGGAGACCTTGAAAGAATTTCTGACCACGCAAAAAATATTGCAGAAACTGCTCTTGAACTTAATACCAAAGGTCTTGCATTCTCAGCAGATGCAAAACATGAAATTGATGTATATATGAGTGCTGTTGAAGAAATCGTAACAATTGCAGTAGATTCCTTCATTGAAAAGGATGTTGAACTTGCAACAAGCGTTGAACCGCTTGAAGAAGTTATCGACGAAATCCACGCAAGAGTTAAAGATGGTCATATTGAAAGACTCAGAAAAGGCGAATGTACAATCGAGCTTGGCTTTATTCTTTCAGATCTGGGAACTAATCTGGAAAGAGTTGCTGACCACTGCTCCAACCTTGCAATCTGTACAATCGAAACATCCCACGATGGTTTCGATATGCACAGATATTCCAGAAGACTTAAAAAGTACGATATGGAAAACTTTGAAGAAAAAGAAAGAGCATTTGCAGCTAAGTATTCTATTAACTAATTAAACTTATGAGGTGTGGTCTGTGGTAGTGCAGACTACACCTTTTTGAGATTCAGGGAGGACACATATATGGCAGGAGCCGTTATTTTACAGATTATACTCATTGCATTGAATGCAGTCTGTGCAAGTGCAGAAATTGCAGTGATTTCAATGAATGATGTGAAGCTTGCACGCATGGCTGACGGCGGTGACAAACGTGCAAAAAAGTTAGTTTCACTTACTTCTCAGCCGGCAAAATTCCTCGCTACAATTCAGGTATGCATTACATTGGCAGGATTTCTGGGCAGTGCATATGCAGCAGATAACTTTGCAGGGCCGCTGGTAGCAGTACTTATAGGCGCCGGAATTTCGGTACCTGAAAACGTGCTTAAAAACATCTGTGTTTTTGTCATTACAATTATAATTGCATATTTCAGTATAGTTTTCGGTGAACTTATACCTAAACGTGTTGCTATGAACAGAACAGAAGGAATTGCCATGGCAGTATCGGGACCGCTTTATGTGGTTTCCAACCTTTTCAGACCTGTTGTATGGCTTCTTACTGCATCTACCAATGGTGTACTAAGACTTCTTCATATAAATCCTGAACAGGATGAAACCGTTACAGAAGAGGAAATAAGGATTATGGTGGCTGCCGGAAGTGAGAAGGGAGTAATCGACACGGATGAAAATCTGATGATTCAGAATGTACTTGATTTTGACGATGTTTCAGTAGAGGAAATCTGTACCCACCGCAAAGATGTGATCTGGCTGGAAATGGACGAAACAATTGAAGAATGGGACGAAGTTATCAGAGGCTCAAGACACAATTATATGCCGGTATGCGGTGAAGACAGTGATGATATAACAGGCGTTCTTGATACAAGAGCTTACCTGCGTATGAAGGAAAACACTGCAGAAAAAACACAGGAAAATGTTTTGCAGGAATGTCTGCGAAAAGCATACTTTGTGCCTGAAAATATGAAAGCTCAGGCACTGTTGAAAAATATGAAGGTTACAGGAGTGCATTTTGCTGTGGCTATTGATGAATATGGCGGAATGAGCGGTATTGTTACAATGCACGATCTTGTTGAACTTATAATGGGCGAAATATTTGAAGAAGGGGATGAGCCTAAAAAGAAGGAAATAGAAAAAATCGGCGAAAACCTCTGGAGAATACAGGGTTTTGCCGATATTGAAGATTCTGCTGAAATGTTGGGTGTTCATCTTCCTTCCGAAGAGTATGATACTTTTGGTGGATATGTTATAAGCGAACTGGGAACTATCCCGGAAGACGGCACATCTGTTTCCTTTGAAACAGAACAACTTATCATTAAAATAGAGAATATGAATGCACACAGAGTTGACAGTGTGATTGTTTCTAAAAAGAATCAGAGTCTGCAAAGTGAATCATAGAAAAAGTCTGTGATTTCTTCCATGAGATAATCTTTAAGTTCAGACTTATCATAACCCATTTCATAGCCATGGTAGTTGTCGGTAGTAACTTCAATTACCTGGCTATTTTTGTATGCAGAAGCACATTCTCTGCTGGTTGCTTCTGTGACTACATTATCAAGAGAATTGCAGATTACCAGCACAGGTTTCTGCGCAAATTTCATGCCTGTTTCGCAAGGGTTATATTCTTCAAACATTGCAAACCATGACGGTTTAAGTTTCAGACCTTTGTGTTCGGCATAATCGTTGTGCAGGGCTTCTTCCTTCATTTTTTCCCAGCGCTGCATGCCGCCCATGTAATCAATCATAGCATTTGCATTGCCGGCAGGAGCAACCATGGCAAGGGCCTTGTAATCGTGATGACCACTGTTTTCGTTAGCCATTGTCATTACTACACGTCCACCCATACTTCTGCCATAAAGACCGATTCTGTCATCATCAATATTGAAGTGATTGAGCATGTATTCAATTCCTAAAACCATATCTTCGTTCATAGTCTGAAGATCATAAAGACAGGTCTGATAAGAGTCCTTTTCAGGTGAAATACGCGGATTGAAATCCATTCGTATTGAAGCAATACCGACGGAAGCAAGCCTGTGAGCAAGCTCTTCGGCTCCACCGCTGTTAAGCGTACCGCTGAAGCCATGTGCCATCACAACAAGTGGTATTTTTTCAGAAATATCTACCGGGTAAACTGCTTCTGCAAGAGAATATGTTCCATTACTTTGCTGAAGATAAAGTTCAACAGAGCTGGTTTTGTATGTAGTATTTTCTTCCTTTGCACCACATCCGCCTGCCATAATGAATATGAGAAGCAGCAGGATAAGGATTATAAAGGATGATTTTCTTAAGTAGTTTCTGTACATTTTTTTACCGTGATTTAAAAATTATAATATCTTCACCGATTATTATAATCGAACTCCACGGCAGTTGCAAATCTTCTTTGAAATAATTTTTATTTCCCTGAAATCCCGGAACCATCAGAGATTGTATAACTCCTGTTTTTTCATCAAACATTATCTCAGCATCCCATAAGCGGCCATGCATGCTGCCCTTTGAAATATCAACAATTTCCTTGTCGCCGATTTCACTCAAAAGCATAAATAAAAACTCCTTCGTCCATAATAATATCAATGTGATAAATTTTACGAAAAGAGGACCTTAAATATGTGTGAAGAAAAAGAAAAGGAACAATTCAGCGGCAAAAAAGACCAGTCATCATCAGATGCAGCTGATCTGATAAAGGAACTGGGGCTTCTGACCAGCGGAAGCAGTTTTAAAAGTGAAATACAGTATATAAATATAATCGGAAGTATTGAAGGCCATTCGGTGCTTCCTCAGGATAATAAAACTACCAAGTATGAGCACCTGATTCCGGAACTTATTGCAGTAGAAGAAAACCCTGAAATCAAAGGACTGCTGCTTATTCTGAACACGGTAGGGGGCGATGTGGAGGCAGGCCTTGCGCTTTCGGAACTGGTCGCAGGATTGTCAAAACCTACAGTATCGCTGGTAATCGGTGGGGGACACAGTATAGGAATTCCCCTTGCTGTTTCAGCAGATTTTTCTTTTGTGGCCAAATCAGCAACAATGACACTGCATCCGATAAGGACAAGCGGAATCCTTATTACTGCAGAACCTACATTTGAATATATGAAGAAAACTCAGGACAGAGTGGTGGATTTTATTGTGGAACATTCTCATGCTTCAAGGGCTGAAATCGAGGAAAAAATGAACTGTACCGACAACATGGCCAATGATGTGGGAACGCTGCTTTTCGGGCCTGATGCGGTTAAAATGGGCCTTGTAGACGGCATAGGAACATTGAGTCAGGCACTTGCAAAATTACGTGAAATGATTGGACCTGCTTAAAATAAAGCAGGTTTTTTCATAACTAAGTATTGACATTTTCTGGAAAATGGAATAATATTACAGAAAAGAGAAAAGGAAAAAAATGGAAAATGAAAATAGGCATTGTTACAAAAAATAATAGTCTGATTTACGCTCTGGCCAGGCGTACCGGAGAAATTTCTTCAGGAATTGAGTTTGTTCTTGTTGAGTCAGAAGAGAGCCCCGGGGACTGCCCGTGTGATGAAAAATGTATTGTTGTGGATGAAGATTTTATAATAAATAATCTGCCTGTAAAAAAATTTCTGGGCATTATTGAAGAAATGTCAGAGGAAGAAAATACTTCATGCAGAAGATTTTCAGGAGACCGGCCTGATCCGGAAGTGTGGGTAGTACGGTCGTTATATGGAGGAAGCGGGTGCAGCAGCATTGCGGTTGTACTGGCACGTATTATGGCCGGAAAGACTAATGGAAAAATTCTTATTGTATCTCTGAATAAAAACAGGCCGCAGTATTCAGTACCATATATTGAGGTAACTATGCCGGCAGCAAGACCTTCACGTGAACTGGAATATCTGCTGCACAAAGGTGTACCGTCAAATCTGGTAAGATACACAGATGAAGACCGGTACGGACCACTTGCAGTCTCATTAAGTGACAGTGCAGAAGAACTTCTGAAGGCAGTTTCTGACGAAGCATACCCGGGCTACATAATAGTTGATGCAGGCACTGACAAAGCATATATGAATTGCAGTACGTTCATAAATGTTGGTTCAGCAGCAGACATGAGAACATTAAATTTTGCAGGCGATGCAGAGCGTGAAATCAGAGAAGGAAGCAAAGAAATCTATATTATAAACAGGGCCCCGCACAGAAAGGAAGAAGGATATATTTTTTCTCTGCCCGATGATCCGGATAGTTTTGTTGTAAAAGGCAATCTCGTTGAAATTGCAATGGATGGAAGCTTTGCAGCGTCTTTGAAATCTGTGGCAGAAAAAATATTGGATATGGGGCAGAATTATGAGTGAAGATTTTACATATGACATTCTTACGGAAGTAAGACGCAGATTTGCGGAAGAAAGCAGTCTCGATGATGAAACAGCTGAAAGGATAATAACAGAAGCAATATTTGATGATAAAAGAAGTATACGCATGGATGATGATGTGCTGTCAGAACTGGCTGAAAAAATCTTTTTTAAAACAAGAAGGAGGCTTGGAATAATAAGTCCGCTGACCGAGGACGATACAGTTTCAGAGATAATGGTTAACGGGCCTGATTGCATTTTCATAGAAAGAAACGGGAATATTGAAAGATATCCCAGGACATTTGATTCGGTAGAAGAACTGGAGGAGATTATGCGGAATATTGCAGGAGATGTTCACAGAGAAATCAGTGAAATGAATCCTGTGGTTGATGCAAGACTTTCTGACGGCTCCCGCGTAAACGGTGTACATAAAAATGTAGCAGTAGGCGGCCCCATACTTACTATCAGGAAATTTTCCGAAAAGTATATGCGGATGTCTGATCTGGTTGCAAACAGGACTCTGACGCTGGAAGCTGCAGCTTTACTGGAAACACTGACAGAATGCGGCTACAATATTTTTGTCAGCGGCGGTACTTCGTCAGGAAAGACTACTTTGCTTAATGCACTGGCTGAAGCAATACCACCTGCAGAAAGGGTCATAGTAATTGAAGACTCAATGGAATTAAAACTCCCTTATATTGATAATATTGTGCACATGGAGTGCAGAAACAGTAATTCATCAGGCAAAGGCCAGGTTACCATATCCGGATTGATTAAAACCAGCCTAAGAATGAGGCCGGACCGGATAATTGTAGGGGAAGTGCGCGGAAGTGAAGTGGCAGACATGCTTCAGGCCATGAATACAGGACATTCCGGAAGCATGAGTACAGGTCATGGTAATTCTGTTTCAGGGATGCTCAGACGACTTGAGTCAATGTATCTGATGGCTGTTTCTCTGGACATCAATGCAATCAGAGCGCAGATTGCGGAAGGCATTGACATCATGGTTCATGTGGAGAGAATGTCAGCCGGTGTACGTAAAATTACTGAAATTGTTGAAATTGAAGGGTATGAAGACGGACATTTTATGCTCAGGACACTTATGACTCTGAATCAGAACGGGGAACTTGAGCCCACCGGCAATAAATTAAAAAATGACAGAAAATTATATCTGAAAGGAGGAAAAAATGCCGCTGTATTACGACAATATGGCTTTGTCCAATAAGGAAATACGATTATTTGCCGCAACCATAACTTCAGCAGGAATGATCATCGGACTGCTTTTTTATAACAGTCCTATGGCCGGTTTTCTGACAGTAATGGCGTTGATATCCCTTTTTCCAAGGTACAGAAAAAGCATTACTGAAAAGAGAAAATCAGAGCTACTTATTCAGTTCAGGGACATGCTTTATTCTGTTTCAGCAGCTGTCTCCACAGGAAGAAACATGGAGCAGGCACTTGAAGAGTCCATTTCTTTCTGGGAGGGCACGTACAATGAAAATGATTACATAATGCAGGAACTTAAATATATGACCGGCCGAATAAAGAACGGTAATGAAAAAGATGTGGAAGTTCTTGCGGATTTTGCAGCGAGAAGCGGTCTGGAGGATATAGGAGATTTTGTAAGTGTTTACGAAAGCTGCCGCAGTACCGGAGGGAATCTGGTCAATGCAATAAACAGAGCAACTACTATTATCGGAGATAAAATAACTCTGGAAAAAGAACTTAAGACACTGATGGCACAGAAAGTTTTTGAAAGCAGAATTGTTGCAGGTGCACCTTTTATACTGATGCTTATGCTCAGGGTTGTTTCACCGGAGTATCTTGAACCTATGTTTGAAACTTACCAGGGAAAAATTATAATAACCTTTGCTCTGGTACTTATGGCCGGTGCACTGATGATGATGGAAAGGATAAATGATATTGAAATCTGAAATCAAAAAAACCATGGAAAGAAACAGGGAGAACATTATTATAACCCTGCCCGGTTTTATAAATCAGCTGCTTCTTCTGATGAACTGCGGACTTATACTTGAGGATGCCTTTTGCCGAATTGCTGAAAACTATGCGACTCTTCCTGAAAAAAGGAGAAACTATTTTACCGATGAAGTGAGCAGAATATGCCTTACAGGCAGAAAAAATAATGAGAATGTTATAGTAGGATTTTATAATTTCAGCAGATTTTCAAATGTAAAGGAACTTACCAGGGTGGCAGCTTTACTCATGGAAAACAGAGACAAAGGAACTGATCTGTGGGAGAAGCTGGCAGAACATGGTGATGCTCTCTGGGCCGAGCGTAAGCGCAGGTCACTTGAAAAAATAAGACTTGCAGAGAGTAAGATGAGCTTTCCTCTCGGAATTCTGCTTATGGCACTGATTATTATTACAGCAGCCCCTGCAATGATGCAGATCTGAATATAAAAAACAGGGAGGTATTTTATGAAACGAAAGAAAAAGAACCCGGTATTTTTTCTCCGCGGGCGTAAAGGAATGGAGATGGTGCAGGTTGCAATTCTTGTAGCGATTGCAGTTGCACTGGGACTTATTTTCAAAACCCAGATTACTGATTTTGTCAATGATACATTCAGTTCGCTGAATTCAGCGGAGTTCTGATGGTATGAAGATTATTGAAGCGACTTTTATTATGCCGGTGACCTGTCTGATTACAGTAAGTCTTATTGCTCTTATGATATGGATGTATAACCAGTTTTTAATACAGACTGAAACACATGACGTGCAGAGAGAAGAGCTGTATAAAACAGCAGAAACCGCCAGTATCAGAATATACGATAAAATATATGAAGAATTTGCTGAATAAAAGAGGGTCTTTTACAGTTTTTCTGACCATGATTTTTGCAGCGGTGATGATAATGATATGGGCGGTAATCTGGGCTTCCGGACAGGTGCAGATAAGTTGTATGACGAAAGACTTCGGCCGGCTGTGGGGCAGAAGCATTCTGGCTGAATTTGATATTAATCTTAAGGAAAGGTATGGGCTTTTCGGTTTTTATGGTAATGAAGTCCTGGTAGGGGAAAAGCTGGATTTTTATTCAGATTATTCTTTTGGAAGTAAAGATTATATCAGCTGCGGGCAGGCAGAATGTTCTCTTGAAGGTTACAGTCTGGCAGAACCGGCAAACATGGAAAAGCAGATAAAAGAAATTGTACTTTATGGAATTAAGCCGAAGCCTTTGTTTCTTCCTGACATGCAGCCGGAAACGGATGAACTGCCGGCGGGAGCAAAGGAAGAACATAGTATAGCTGCGGACAGATACATAAACAGCCGGTGGATTATTGAAGCATTGCCATCAGAGGGAAACCAGACCAGTGTAGGAATTAATTCGCTTATAGAAAAAGTAAAAGAGGGACTGAGCATTTCTTCTCTTACAGAAAATGCAGCAGAAGATATTTATATATTCAGATTTTTCAAGGATTATATGGACAGCAGAGAATTGGGTGAAACTTATTTTAATAATGAAATTGAATATATTATATCGGGACGTCTTAGCGACAATAAGGCAAAGGAAAAAGTTTATAACAATATTATTGCTCTGAGAAATGCAATGAATCTGGCATATCTTTATGGCTGTGATGAAAAGCGTAATGCTGCAATGGCAGCTGCTGAAATTATCTCACCGGGTCCTGCGGCAATTGCTGTTCAGCTGATTATTCTTGAAACATGGGCATTTATGGAGGCAAAAAACGATCTGAAACTTCTGTATGATAATAAACCTGTTCCGATTATGAAGAGTGACAGGTCCTGGGCTCTGTCTCTGGAAAATGTGTTGTCAACTATGAGTATCAGCGAAGAACAGATAAGTACAGGTGAAATTCAGCAGGAAGCGGACAGAAACGGGTACATAAAACCTCCTGCAGAAGAAGGTATTGATTATGAAAATTACCTGAAAATATTAACAGGGGCACTGCCCAGAGAAATAAAAATTTTAAGGATTATGGACCTTATCCAGATAAATATGAAATACCTTTACTGCGACTATTTTTTACTGGAAGATTATTATACCGGTCTGGAATTTTCGCTTGAAGTGAATGGAAGAACATATGAGTTTTAAGAAAAATATCAGAAATAAAAAAGGTAGTTATATTGTGGAGGCTGCACTCACACTTCCATTATTTATCATTTGTGTTGCTGCTCTTGCTCTGATAATTGATATTGCTGCAATCTGCGAAAATATTGGTTTTCTTACAGCTGCGGAAGTCCGTGATATGGACGTAGATGCGTACAAAGAAAAATCTCTGGAAAAGGCAGGGCTGGCTGCGGCCGCAGAAGAGTTTTTTATTGAAGAAACAATACTGAAGGAAAATCCGCGGCTGACAGATTTTGAAATAAGAAATCTGGACTATCTGTATTCTGACGGGAATATAGATGATCTTATAGGAATTGATACGGTGTCTGTATTTACTGTGGACAATCCTCTGGGAATTTTTGGCCGGATTGAGTTCAGTCAGGGCCTGCTGACAAGAGGATTCACAGGTTCTTTACAGGAAAGCAGTCCACTTTCAGAAAGTGAATTCAAAGATAATCAGGCAAGTAAGGTTGTATGGATTTTTCCTAAGTACGGGATAAGATATCACAGGCCGGACTGCAGATATGTGAAACAGGATTATGAAGGAGAAGAGTATAAACTTGAGATGCAGCAGGAAGATGCCGGAAGAAAAGGATATACTCCGTGTCTTGTCTGCGGAGGAGGAACGAATGAATAATCTGGTAACTGTAAATCTTAAACAGGAGGCCCTGGATTTTCCGGGACGGAAGGAATTATTACTGTCAGGAAAGTGCAGCGCACTTATGCCTCTTAATATGGTGACTGACGGGAATATGGAACGTGGTGTTTACAACATTTCCAGTTACAGAAAAATCTCTTCAATGAGGCATGTATCTGCCTGGGAGATTCTTGATATAACAGAGAAGACTTTGGAGTGCGTGGAACTATGTAAGGATTTTCTGCTTTTTCCTGATGAGTATGTTCTGTCTGCAGATACAATATATATAAGTGAAGATACAGGACAGGCGGGATTAATTTATATTCCTGCTGAAAAAAACTGCAGTGCAGAGAAAGTGGTGTCATTGTTCATATATTCACTTAAAAAAATTACCACGGAAAATGGCAGTACATATCTTGACACAATCGGAAAGCTTATTGAGTGTGGCAATCTGAAATATCACCGGGTAATTGCATTCATAGAAGAACTGAAACGTGAAGTGAAACTTTATGAAATTATATAAAATTTAATATGCATAATAACATCCTGCCTTGCCGGCAGGTTTGTTTTTTGCATAAGTGGGATGCCGGCACAATAAAATATATAAATTATGTTTGGAGGTGCGGAAATGGTTAAGCCAGCAGGAAGACGTAAAGTAAGAAAAAGAAAAGCAAAATCCGAAAATTCAGGAGTGAAATTGAGCGCTATAGCTGTTATAATGTTAGTGGCTGTTTTTCTGGGTTTTCTGACCGCCAGATTTGTAATAGGACCTGTTATCGGATATAATGCGGATGAAAGTGAAATAAAACTGGCAGAAGAAGATAAAAATGCACAAACTGATGAAGATGTTTCAGAGATTAAGGAAACAACAGATGTCAGTGCAGCTCCGTCAGAGGGGTATGCTCTTCAGTTCGGTGCATTTTCAACTAAAGAGGCAGCACAGAGCCTGGCGGATATTCTTAACAGTAAGGGAATAAAGACTGAAATTGTTGAAATAGACAGCGTTTTTAAGGTGATCAGCCCGGTTATAGACAATAAAGATGATGCAGTCAGTGCTCTGAATGACATAAAGGACAAGGATGTTACAGATGTTTTTATAGCATCCTTTCAATAAATCACACTGGAGGTAAAATAATTGATACCTTTATCGACAAGAATGAGGCCCAATAAAATAGAAGATTTTGTAGGACAGGATCATTTTATGTATCCAGGGTCTCTCTTTTACAATTCAATAAAAAACAAGACCTTTGATTCAGCTATCTTTTTCGGACCTTCAGGTACAGGAAAGACAACTCTGGCAAGGATAATTGCAAAAGAGATGGATGGTAATTTCTTTGAAATCAACGCATCCACCACCGGCACCAAAGAGCTGAAGGAACTCATCGACCGTGCCAAGCTGAGCTTTTATGGCCTTGAAAAAAAGACCACATATGTATATGTAGACGAGTTTCACCGCTGGAATAAACTTCAGCAGGATTCTCTGCTTAAAGCACTGGAAGAAGGGGTAATAAAGTTTATCGGAAGCACCACAGAGAACCCGTATTTTGCTGTGAATAATGCGGTTATCAGCCGCGTGCGGAACATTTATGAGTTCAGACGTCTGACTCCGGACAACCTTCTGACCATTCTTAAGAGAACCCTTGAGGATCGCAGTGTGGGCTTCGGCAATCTTAATATAAAATATGATGAGGATGCCCTGAGAATTCTGGCTGAACTGGCAAATGGTGATGCAAGAGTAGCGCTGGACACTCTCGGATTCATTGTGGACAACCTGAGTGAGGGGTCTGCCATTGACCAGAAAATTGTGTCAGAAGCAATGCAGCGGAAGGTAGGATTTTACGATAAAGGTGATGACCGTTATAACCTGCTCAGTGCGCTGCAGAAGTCAATACGCGGAAGTGACCCGGATGCAGCAATCCACTATTTTGCAAGGCTTATAGATGGGGGAGCAGACATCCAGATGATTGGTCGCAGGTTGCTGGTAATGGCCAGCGAAGATATAGGAATGGCCTATCCGTCGGCAATTTCAATAGTGACATCATGTGTGCAGGCAGCTCTCATGGTCGGACTTCCTGAAGCTGCAATCAACCTGAGCCAGGCAGTAATTCTGCTTGCATCATCACCTAAGTCAAACGCATCTTACAGTGCATATGATGCAGCCATAACCGATCTTCGTTCACGGAAAATCGACGATGTGCCGGATCATCTGAAAGACAGTCACTACAGCGGTGCAAAGAATCTGGGACACGGAATTGACTATAAATATCCCCACGCATTTGGAGGTTATGTAAAGCAGCAGTATCTGCCGGACAACCTTTATAAAGAAGGCGTAAAGTACTATAATCCTACAACCAACGGATCGGAAGCATCATTTAAAAAATATCTTGAAAGTCTGGAAAAATAATTATGAAAGAAATTATAAGAGCTGAAAATTCCGGCTTTTGTTTCGGTGTGAAACAGGCTATGGAAAAAACAGAAGAGCAGATAAAAATAAAAGAAGCAGGCGGAATCTGCGGCAGAATATTTACCTGCGGACCGCTGATTCACAATACACTTGTAACTGATGACCTAGCAAGCCGGGGGGTCGGCATAATAAAAGGGCCAGAGGAAGCTGCAGATGGGGATGTAGTAATCGTACGTTCTCACGGAGAAGCCAAAGCTTTCTTTGATAAAGTAGCAGGTACGGGCATCAGAGTAGTAGATGCCACATGTCCTTTTGTAAAGAAGATTCATCTGCTGGCAGAAGAAGCATACAATCAGGGGAAGAGAATCATCATAGTAGGTGACAAGGATCATCCCGAGGTACGAGGTATCAATGGCTGGTGCGGAAATTCAGCAGTCATCGTAAATTCAGCGGAAGAGGCTTCAGCCGTAGATGGAGACAACTATCTGCTTGTATGCCAGACTACCATTAAAAAAGAGCTTCTTGACGAAGTTACAGAAGTTCTCGAAAGTAACAATGTAGGTTTCAGGGTAAAAAACACCATCTGCAATGCTACCACCCAGCGTCAGAAAAGCTGCAGTCAGCTGGCTGCACAGTGTGATGCTATGGTCATAGTGGGAGGAAAAGACAGTTCAAACACCCATAAACTCTACCAGATTGCAAAAAAAGTTTGCAAAAATTCGTTTTTTGTTGAAAAAATCGAAGATTTACCATTGCACGAAATTAAAAAATATAATAAAATAGGAGTTGCAGCAGGTGCATCGACGCCTGAATGCGTAATTAAGGAGGTTATTGCTACCATGAGTGAACACATCACTGAAATGAACGAAATGAACATGATGGACTTAATGGACGATATTGAAAAGTCATTAAGATTACCAAGAATCGGCGAAACTGTTAACGGAAAGGTACACCAGGTTACTGAAAAAGAAATCATCGTTAACATGGGATGCAAAAAGGACGGAGTTATTCCAAAAGACGAAGTAACACTGGAAG
>JAFQHT010000117.1 GCA_017397825.1 Bacillota bacterium
ACTTATGGACTGCCTTGACGAAAACTATGATCTGAGTGTTTCTTTCGAGGAACTTAATCTGTAAAACTGCTATAAAAAAATCAAAGGACATATCACAGCCTTCTGCGGCCGGTATGTCCTTTTTGATTGTTCTATTTTCTGCCTTTGTTTTTATCGTAAATAATTTTCATGCCCTTAAATGCAAGGTCCGGATCATAGTGGTCAATCATATCTGTTTCATTGTAAATTACACGTCCCAGCCCACCTGTCGCATATACCTTGATATCATCCCGGCCGATTTCTGCTTTCATCTTGCGGATGATATATTCAGTACTTCCTATGTAGCCGTAAACTACCCCTGCACGCATGCTGGTGTCAGTATTCTTTCCAAGAATGCTTTCAGGTTTGGAAATTTCGATTTCAGGAAGTTTTGCAGCCTGCTGCCAGAGTGCCTGGGCACTGATTTCAAGACCCGGCATAATTACGTTGTAAAGGAATTCACCTTTTTCGTTGATGTAGTCGAATGTGGTTGCAGTCCCGAAGTCAATGACAATTGCGTTTCCTCCGTATATATTGAAAACAGCCGCAGCATCAACAATTTTGTCGGCACCTACTTCCTTCGGGAAATCAGTCATAATGCTGATTCCTGTCCGTATTCCGGGACCAACGATGATAGGTTCTTTTTTTATGTATTTACGGATGGAGTTGTTGAAAGAGTACATTACCTTAGGTACTACACTGGAGATAATTACATCTTTGATTTCATCAACTGTAACATTGCTCATGCGGCAGAATTCCATAATCAGGCTTCCGTACTCATCGCTGGTACGCTGGGCCTTGGTAGTGATTCGGAATGTACCTGCAACAATATTTTCATCATTCATAAGGCCCATAGTTATATTAGTATTTCCAATGTCTACAGTAAGTAACATAGCTATTCAATTCCTTTCTCCCTGCTGATTTTTATAAGCTGCTGCCAGATTGCGTATGCCAGGTCTTCCTTGGACTGAAGAGGATTTTCAATGAGACCGTCTTTTGTGATAAATGTCGCTACATTAGTATCATGAGCAAATCCCGCACCTGCAACTTTTAGATTATTAGCCACAATCATATCGGCATTTTTGCCGGTAAGTTTTTTTGTTGCGTTTTCGATGAGGTTCTGAGTTTCCATAGCAAATCCGCAAAGCACCTGCTTCTCAGGTTTCTGCTGTCCCAGGGTCTTAAGAATATCCTTTGTGCGTACAAGTTCCACAGAAAGGTCATCGTCTTTTTTCTTCATCTTTTCGTCTGCAGTAACAGCCGGTGTATAGTCAGCAACTGCCGCTGCCATAACGATATAGTCGCAGTCCGCACTGCGGCTTGTTACAGCTTCAAACATATCGCCCGCGCTCTTTATATCAATGGTTTCAATGGCATAAGGGCGTGGCAGTGCAGTCTTTCCGCTTACAAGGGTCACTTCTGCTCCCAGGTTTCTGGCTGCCTGTGCAACTTCATAACCCATTTTGCCGCTGGAGTGGTTTGTTATATAGCGGACAGGATCCATTGCTTCCATGG
>JAFQHT010000118.1 GCA_017397825.1 Bacillota bacterium
ATTGCTTTAATAAGAAAAAGTTATATTAAGATAAAGCATTTGTCTATTGCTTTTTTCAGTAAAGGGGAGTAATATAATACTTGTGTTATGTAATTATCGTGTTTTAAATAATAAATGTGCGGACAGAATAATCATTCTGTCAGAAAAGGAAAGGAGAGGTAAGTTAAAGCACGGTTTGATAATGGAGAATGTAATTATGGGTAAAAACAAAGGGCCGCTTGAGGTGATTGCAAGGCTTCTGGGGATGGACTATATTTCGGATCTGAGAAACCCTGTTTATCTTCCGGCGGTAAGGTGCGTGCTGAACTTTATGGATATCTCAAAGTTCAGTGCGGATGAGTGGTCGCATGCGGCTAACTATATTCTGGGAAACGAAAAAACATATGCCACAGCGGCAGAAGCGGTGGCGGGGATTTTGGACAGAGATTCATTAAGTGTTCAGGCGGGCGGAAAACGACTGCAGAACTATGTATGGGGAAAATATATGGAAGAAAGAACGGAGGTATAAATTATGACCAAACGACTATTATGCTGCCTCCTGGCGGTATGCCTTGTGTTTACCATGGCACCGGCAATGGCCTGGGCAGATGGGGAAAGTGAACCTGTAACAGAGCCATCTCCATCAGTTGCCACATTAGACATATCAGTAGGTTCTATAACAATTACTGAAAATGGCTTCTCACAGGAAAATGGAGATACAAACGATAATTGGCCGGGTGATTATGTGATTACACAGACTGGTACTGGCACAGTATCGAATTATATTCACATTACCGGTGGTATGCATAATATCACCCTTAATGATGTTAATATAAACGGCACGAAAACGATCGAAGCGACCGAAGCAAATAGTCTGTTCACCGGACACTCAACACATCCTATGAAGGCAACGCAACTAGGTCCATTTATGGTTTACGGTGGTGCTGATGTGACTATGACAATTAAGGGCACAAACGACATCACCTCTCCTACTGATTTCATTAGTGCGGCAGTTGAGGTTGTACATGGAAGTGCACTTACCATTGAGGGCGAAGGCACACTGAATGCTACTGCAACGCGAGGCGAGTGTAACGGTATCGGTAGTTCTCGCTGGAGAAAAGCAGGTACGGTAACCATCAACTCCGGCACGATTGTTGCAAAAGCTAACGGCGCTTATGTGTCTGGCCTCGGCCCCGGCAGAAGTCAAACCGGTGGTAGCTTTATCATCAATGGCGGTAATGTAAGCAGCAGTAGTGGACAAGCATACGCTATTGGTGTTTCGGCTGGTGCTACGGCAGACAATGTGACAATCGCTGGTGGTACAGTCACTTGCACTCACGGTGTTGGCGGTACTGTCTTTTCAGTCACCGGGGGCAATATCATTACCAACGCTACTCTTCCTGCTACTGACAGCAATGGACGTAAACTGGCAAAGCTGTATGTGGTAGATACAAACGGTACTGTAGAGGCAAATACTGAAGTTGAAGTCACCGTAAACAACGGTACTCCTTGGAAAGCTATTACTGATAACAATGGTATCATCAACACATATATGTTGGATACAGATACGGTTAACGGTTCTGCCAAACTGCCTGACGGCTGGCTCATCGGCGGTAATTGTGTTTGCGACACAGCAGACCTTACATTTACAGATATGGCAAATGAAGTTGACGTATACTCTGAGGATGTAGATGTCGACGTAACTGTACGTGGCGTGTGCACAATGCCTATCCACAAGGATGTTACTGCAATCGTAACAATCGATAGTGTGACCCTTGAAAACAGTACAGAGTCTGTAGAAACCCCTGCAAATTATGCCACTTATGCAGATGGCAAGCTTACTTTGAAGCCTGCTGGCAATACAGATAACTACACCGTAAAACTGAGTGCTACACGCGGCGGCGAGGGTGAAGAACCTGTTACACATGAGATTAAGGTATGGGCCAGCAACACAGTAGGCAGAAAACTCAATATTACCAATGGATCAATCACTGTTGTCGGGGTAACAGATACGAACAACATAAAGTATACCCAAGGCAGCAACACCTTTACCGTTGATAAAGATACTCCTGTAACTATCACAGGCAAATCTTCCTATACTTACGCTGGTGTTAATCCTATCCACGTAAAAGATTGCAGCCCTACAATTATCCTTAAAGATACAGACATTTCAATAGGTGGAAATGCTACAACAACAGCAGGTAGCGAGGCGCCTTTGAATCATTATGTGTCTACTATTCTAATTGAGGGAGCAAACACTCATGCAACATTGCTCCTAAGCGGAGAAAACAAAATATCCCGCGAGGTTTATAATAGCAGCTCTCACCTGTATCCTGGTATTGAAGTCAAGGAAGCAGAACTGACTATCGATTGCATAGAGGGTGAGAACTGTACTGACAAAAACTGCTTGAATAAGCTGTTTATCGTAACAGCAAATATCGGTTGTCGGGCGGCAGGTATTGGTCAGCGCAAGCAAACAGCGCCTTATGGATTTACGCTGAATATTGATGGCGGCTATATTGATGTCAATAAAGATGGGTATGGTGCTGCCATCGGCAGCTGTTGGGTGTCTCATGACGAAACCGTAAATCCATTTACGATTAACATAACAGACGGTTATGTGAAGACATATTCTTCCGCAAATGGCGGAGGAATTGGCGCAAAGGGTAACAGTCAGGTGAATTCTGGAAAGGTGCACGTCAACATCGGTGGTACTGCTGTTGTTGAAACAATTCTGGAAGGTACACCAAAAAATAACCCTGCAATCCGAGGAAGCAGCGTTACTATTTCTGAAAATGCCAATATAACTGCCAAAGGCAGTATTGAGGCAAAAACTGCTACGGTAACAGGTAACGCAAAAGTAGATTTACAGCCTACTGTTGGTGCAAGTGGTGATGGTGGAATTGAAGGCAATCTTGTCGTTTCTGGCACGGCTGAAGTGACTGCAAAGGGTGGCGTTACTGGTAATGTGAATGTTGCAAATGGTTCTTATTCTAATATTGAGGGTACAATCAAGGGGACTGTTACTGCTGTAGGAGGTGCATCTGTCAATGGTGTTAATATGCCTGAAAATATGGAAGGCACAATAATAATTCCTGGTGGAAGCATTGGTGGTTTAGCTGTTGATGAAGAGAACGATACAATCACACTTCCTGCAGGAACAACTATAAAAGCAGACGATGAAACTGAAACAGTAATTCCTGAAAATATAACATCAGTAACAGTACCTGCAGCGGCAGTTGATGAAATTGAAGTAAAAGAAACAGAAATCGAAGGAACAGAAGAAAAAACATCTTCTCTCATTCTTCCAGAAGGTTCTGCAGTAACTCAGGGAACTGATGCAGAACAGATAACAACAACAATTCCTTCCGGCGGCAGTGTTGCAGAAGACGGAAGTATTTCCACAGAAGGTATTGTAATTACAGAAAACACAGATGGAACTGTGACTACAGTAGATGGAGATAAAGTGACAACAATCACACCTCCATCCGGAAGTGAAGATATAACTGTAAATACTGACGGCTCAGTAAAAGTACCTGCAGATACAGTTATAACAGAAGTCACAGGCACAGGTGAAAATGCGGTAACAACAACTACAACAGTATCTGCGGCAGGAACTGTATCCGCTGATGGCAATGTAACATCTGAAGAAGGTGTTGTATTTACTGAAAATCCGGACGGTACATTTACGGTGACTGATGCAAACGATAAAACAGTAACAGTAGAAGTACCTGAAGGAGAAACTGCAGAATTTTCAGACGGAACAGTAACTCTTCCTGAAGGAGCGACCGTTACAGAAGCAGATGGTACAGTGACAACAGTACCTGCAGGCGGAAGCCTTGAAGCAGAAGGAACTGTAACTTCCGAAACCGGTAACGTAATTACTGAAAATGCAGCAGGCACAGAAGTGACAATTACTGCTCCTGACAACAATACAACTACAATCACAGTACCTGCTGACAAAGCAGATGAACTTGTAGTAAATGCAGACGGAACAGCAACACTTCCAGAAGGTTCTGCAGTAACTCAGGGAACTGGCGCAGACCAGACAACTACAACAATCCCTGCAGGCGGCAGTGTTGCGGCAGACGGAAGTATTTCCACAGAAGGAACCAAGATTGTTGAAAATGCTGACAATACAGTCACTGTTACTGATAAAAACGGTACTACAACAACAATTACACCATCAGAAGGTGGCAGTGTAACTGTAAACCCTGACGGCAAGGTAGAAGTGCCTGTAGGTTCCACAATTACCAAGGGTGAAGGCGATAGCCAGACAACTGTAACAATCCCTTCAGAAACAGGCGGCAGCGTAACTCTTCCAGCAGACAAGGTTGATGATGTCAAGCAGAATAGCAACGGTAACGTATCACTCCCATCAGGAACTATTGTAACTGACTCAGAAGGAAAAGATACAGTTATGAACTACGGCGGAACTATCAATGCAGAAGGTAAGCCAGACGCAACAATCCCTTACTATCCACCAACAACTCCTTACAATCCTGCAGAACCTGAAACTCCTGTAGAACCTGAAACTCCTGCAGAACCTGAAACTCCGCAGACAGGTGGCACAGAAACTCCTGCTGAAAAGACAGAACGAATCATAAACGGTGTCGAAAACACAACTGTCAAGGCCAAGTCAGTGAAGACTTCAAAGGGTATTAAAATAACATGGACCAAGTCCAAAGGCTACAAGGTTGACTACTATGAAGTATACCGTTCAACCAAGAAGTCCAAGGGCTACGGTACTAAACCAATTTATACAACAAAGAATTCAGAAAATCCGGGCACCAAGACATACTACGTCAACACCAAGAACCTGAAGAAGGGCACACGCTACTACTACAAGGTACGCGGCGTGCGTGTAGTTGACGGCAAGAAGTACTACACAGAAGCAACTAAGGCCTGGAGAACCTTTTAATTAATTCTGCGAAAAACTAATCATGTTTTTCATAACTTTCCTTCGTATGCCGGGGCGCACAACCGGCATGCGGTAAAATGAACTTTTTATGGGTAAAGCAGAAAGCACCTGATGCACACAGGTGCTTTTTGCGTTAAAAAACTCTCCGTCATACATGCCCTCTGCTCCGCATAAAATGTAGCAGACATTATGAGCGGAGGGAGTTTTTTATGAGCGAAAATAATCAGAGAAGCCGGGGAAAGTTTTTCAGGAAACCGAAAAAGAAAACCCTTGGAATAATCGGTATTGCAGCAATTCTGGGAGCACTGGCATATATGGCCTCAGGGACAGGACTTGTTGAAATAGGCGGAGGTCGCAACGTGGAATTTACTCAGCTGACCAAGGATGAAATTCCACAGGCCATTGAAACAGATGTTATCCCTGAATACAGAGACCTGGAAAGGGCTCTTGGCTGCCTGATAGACGGCAAAGTTTACGTAGTAGTAACAAGAGGAGAAAAGCCTACGGCAGGGTACGATCTGACCGTCGAAAAAATGAAACTGGAAAAGACAGAGGGCAAGCACAATCTGGTAGTGCACGCTTTATTTACTGATCCGCCTGCTGACACGGCAGTTTCTCAGCTTATAACCTATCCTTACGTGGTGGCAGCAACTGATCTGGAGGCACTTCCTGATACCATTGAACTTTCGGTGAAGTATGCAGAATAATAACAGCTGATTGCCGGATTACAATATATACAGACTAAAAAAGAGCAGCATGATGGTCGCATGTTGCTCTTTGTTTTTTACTATCTGAATGCCAGAATACACAGTACAATAAGTACCACTGTAAACAGGGAACGTATGATAAGGTTGGGACGCTGGATTTTTTCTGCTTTTATTATGAAAAAAACATCAAGTATAAGCATAGTACCTAATATAATCCAGAGATAAGGTGGTTGCAACAGTTTTTCCATAATAACACCTCCTGCAAGGAATTTTTTTACAAAAATTATAATATATGTTGTGGCTAGTGTCAAATTGTAATATAATGTAAAATATAGAAAAAATTATAAATACAAGGAGGGGTTATGGCAAATATATTCGGAAGAGCATCAGACGAGCGGCAGTGGCAGTCACCGGACTATGGCGTGATAATGGACAGGCACAAAACAGTCATAGGCGTTAAAGGAATAGGCAGCGGCAGCGGGACAACCTTTACTGCTATGAATCTGGCTTTTGAACTGGCGGAAACTGTCGGCACAACAGAAGGTGTAACTTACATGGAAGGAAGGATGCAGCCGCCGGGCTGCCGTAAGATGAGTGATATTCTCAGTGTGGATCCGCAGTTCCGAAGACGTTTATCCAGAGGAAAGACAAATATTTATAAAAAAGTAAACTGGGCTGCAGAAAATCAGGACTACCGCGGTGCAGCAGGCAGATACATCATAGTGGATGATCCGGAAAATTATGACGAACTGGACCTTGTTGTTGCAGTTGCTGATCCTTTGCCGTCACGTATCGAGGCGGGTATTGAAACATACGGGAAGCTCCGGCAGCTGCAGATTCCGGTTATCTGGATTGTCAACAAAGCCAACCCTCAGGCGGGTATCCGGGAAGTGGAAAGTTTTCTGAAGCAGAAGTTTGATTACAGGCTGGAACTGTTGCCGGCAGAAGTGTTTTATAAGGCGGAATTTGCCTGTACACAGCAGTACTTTATACAGAAACCCCGGGCCATAGAAAAAGTGGCACAGCATATTCTGGAACACAATAAATAGTATATATCCATATTTTACTATTTAAATTTCAGTCGAAATGTTGTATAATGTTAATGTATGTAAAGAAATATGTCATAACATTGATATAAACAGATAATTTGGGGGAATTACACATGATTACTTTTGATCACGTTACTAAAAAATACCGTACCAACATCGGTCTTGACGATGTGAGTGTACATATCAATAAAGGGGATTTCGTATTCCTTGTCGGTCCCAGCGGTGCCGGCAAATCCACATTCATCAAGCTGATTCTCAAAGAAATAAATGCAGATGAGGGGACAATCAGAGTGGGAGATTTTGAAGTAACTGCTCTTTCAAACCGTATGATACCGATGTTCCGCCGCAAGGTGGGAACTGTGTTCCAGGATTTCAGACTGCTTCCTAAAAAGACGGTATTTGAAAACGTGGCCTTTGCTATGGAGGTGCTGCATAAGTCTCCTCGGCAGATCCGTAAGCAGGTTCCTCAGATTCTCAGCCTTGTGGGCATCAGTGACAAGGCACACAAGTATCCTGACGAACTTTCTGCAGGGGAACAGCAGAGAGTAGCAATTGCAAGAGCAATCGTGAATAACCCGGCAGTTCTCATCGCAGACGAACCTACTGGTAACCTGGACCCTGACACAGCGTGGGAAATCATGGATCTGCTGGATCAGATCAACCTGAGAGGTACCACTATTGTAATGGTAACTCACGCCAAGGACATCGTCGACAGAATGAAGAAACGTGTAATTGCAATAGAAAGCGGCCGCATTGTCAGAGACGAAGCAGGCCAGTACGGATATAAGGGGGCTGAGTAGTTTGGGTAGTTTAATGTACAATATCAAACAAGGCTTTATCCAGATTTTCAGAAACAGGGGTATGAGCCTTGCATCAATATTTGCCATTGTGGCAATGCTGCTGATACTGGGACTTTTCTTTGTAATTACGGTCAATGTGAACTTGTTTACCGAAGTCGTGAAGCAGGATTACGACCAGATTGAAGTGTATCTTCTTGAAGAAACAACCAATGATCAGGCCAAGGAACTGATGGCACAGATAAAAGCAAAGGACGGGGTTACAGATGTTGCTTACAGAACCAAGGACGAAGCTCTTGAAATTCTCAAGCAGCGCTGGGGAGAAAGCGGATACCTGCTTGATTCCCTGGGAAAGAACCCGCTTCCTGCGTCAATTCTGATTACTGTAGATTCACTTGATAATGCAGAAGAAGTCGCAGCCTATGCAGGTTCTCTGCCGGGAGTTGACGACATGCTGTACTATCAGGAGACGGTTGAAAAACTGACCAAGATTACTGACTTCCTTCAGATTGGTGCACTGATTATCATGGCATTCCTGGTTGTGGTTTCTGTAATCGTAGTATCCAATACAGTAAAACTCACTGTATTTGCCCGGGCGAAGGAAATCCACATCATGAAGTATGTAGGGGCAACAAACTGGTTCATCAGAGGACCTTTCCTGGCGGAAGGTGTTATTATCGGTATGCTGGCGGCACTGATTTCTTCAGGCCTTATAGCACTGGTATATTCCAAGCTGGTTGAGGCTGTGGGAGCGCAGGTTCTTGCAATCGTGGGATGTCCGCTGATTTCAGTGGGTTACATGACCACAAACATGATTATTATTTTCCTGGCACTGGGTGTGAGTATCGGTGCGTGGGGAAGTATTATATCCATGAGAAGATTCCTGGATACTTAAAATTTTGGGGGATACATAAGAGATGAGAAAAAAGAGTTTAATTTTAGTTTTGGTAATGGCACTTGTAGTGACCATGTGTGCCAGCGGTCTGGCATTTGCATCGTCCCAGTCTGCACTGCGGAACGAGCTGGATGATGTGGAGGAACAGCAGGATGAACTCAGTGCCAAGATGGCCAAGGTTTCCAAGGATATCAAGAGTGCTCAGTCAAAAGTTGACAATCTGAACTATCAGATTAACAAAACATCCTCTGACATTACCAACACAGAAAAGAAAATCGATAAGAAAAAAATCGAGATGCAGGAAAGAGAAGCCAATCTCAATGACCGTCTTGTTGTAATGTACAAGAACGGTTCTATAGGATTTGTGGATATTCTTCTCGGATCCAACAGTATTTCAGATTTTATTACCAATATGGAAATGATTCAGAAAATCTACGAAAACGACGTGGAGATTCTTGAAACTCTCCAGACAGAACATGCAGAGCTTGAAGAAATTCAGGCAAACCTGAAAGAAAAGAAGGCGGAGCTGGCAGCACAGAAGACTCAGCTGGCCGCAGAAAAAAAAGAACTGGATGCCAAGAAAAAAGAACTTGAAAAAGAAGAAGATGAACTGAAGGCAGAAGCGGACAGACTTACCCAGGAACTGGTAAAGCTGATGGACAAGAACAGTCCTTACGTGGGCGGTGAGTTCACATGGCCCGTACCTTCCAGCCACTATATTACTTCTTCTTACGGCAACAGACTTCACCCTACACTTAAAGTATGGAAGTTCCACACCGGTATTGATATCGGTGCTTCCAGCGGCAAGGATATTCTGGCAGCAGCATCCGGTAAGGTAATTTTCTCTGGCTGGTATGGCGGCTACGGAAACTTTGTTATGATTGACCATGGCGGCGGAATCGTAACCTGCTATGGGCACGCTTCCAAGCTTCTGGCATCAAAAGGTGATGTGGTAAAACGTGGTGCAGTAATCGCTAAAATTGGCTCTACAGGTCGTTCCACAGGACCTCACTTACATTTTGAAGTACGTAAAAACGGGGATTATGTGAACCCTATGAGTTACTTTAACTAAAATATTAAGAAAGAAGCGCCCGGCTGGTCCGGGCGCATAATCATGGTAATGGTAGAATTAAACAGGACTATATTAAAATTATTAAATAAAAGAGGTATTGTCAGCGAAGAAGAAATTGCAGAATTTATTTCTGACAAGCCGCAGAGAACCCATGAACCTTCTTTGCTGGATGATATTCAGGAAGGTGCAGATTTAATTTTGTCCGAAATTGCTGCGGGCAGCAGAATCTGTATCTACGGTGACTATGATGCTGACGGCATTACTTCCACAGCTCTCATGACAGGAATTCTGAGAAATCTTATGCCTAAAGAAAAGCTTGGATACTACATTCCGTCACGTTTTGAAGAGGGTTACGGGCTTAATATGGAAGCAGTCAAAACCATTGCAGACAAAGGTTTTGACATGATTATTACAGTGGACTGCGGAAGTGTATCAGCAGAAGAAGTTGCGTACGCCCAGTCTCTTGGCATGAAAATTCTGGTTACAGACCATCATAATATTACTGACAAGATGGCAGGTTGCCTGCTGATAAATCCAAAAAAACCTGACGGACAATATCCGTTCAGAGACCTTTCCGGATGCGGCGTGGCTTTTAAGCTGGCCCAGGTAATACAGCAGAAAGCCGGTCTTCCTAAATCAGTGCTTACAGAGGTTCTGGACCTGGTTGCCATCGGTACAGTGGGCGATATCATGCCGCTGGTTGATGAAAACAGAACCATGGTAAAATTCGGCCTGAAAATAATCAATACAGGCCAGCGCCCGGGACTTCGCAGACTTATTGAGGGTGCAGGGCTTAAAGTGGGAACAGTTACTTCCGAAAATATCGGTTTTGTCATCGTACCTCACCTTAATGCCAGCGGCCGGATTGAGGACGCTTCACAGGCAGTAAAACTGCTCACAGCAGAAGAAGGAGATCCGTGCATTGATACAATTGTAGAAGACCTGCTTTTCAAAAATCAGGAAAGAAGAAGACTTCAGAACGAAACTTATAAAACATGTACAGCCGATATTGATACATCGGCATTGGACGATTTTATCCTCATAGAATCAAAGGATGCCCACGAAGGAATTGCCGGCATTGTGGCAGGAAAAATCAAAGATACATACTACAGACCTGCGGTCATTCTTACTCCTACAGGCTGTGAAGGCAAGTATCTCAAAGGAACCGGCAGAAGTATTGAAGGTGTGAACCTTTACGAGCTTCTTAAAAAGAATGAAGCTTTATTCGAAAAATTCGGCGGCCATGCGGGAGCCTGCGGATTTACAATGAAAGCAGAAAATCTTCCTGAGCTGCGCGAAAATATTGCGGCAGAGATGGATACTGAAAAAGCAAAGAATCCGAATCTTTTCATAAAAAAATATCCTGTTGATATGGATCTTGACTTTGATGATGTGACTATGACTTTCGCAGATCAGCTGCAGCTTCTTGCTCCTTTTGGCAATGGCAATGCTAAACCTTTGTTCAGACTTGTGAATGTGACAATAGGTGATCTTCGCTTCATGGGCACTGAGAACCAGCATGTACGCTTTATGGCAAGTAATATGACCGGACAGAGTGTGCAGTGTGTAATGTTCAATAAAGCCGGTGAATACGGCATGTCTCTGTATGCGAGAAGACCTGTGGAACTTATTGGCTCCCTTGACTGTCAGGTATGGCAAGGTTCCAAAAGATTACAGTTTATTGTTGATAAAATTAAGTTTGACTAAATATGCCAACAATGGTATAATTACCGCATAATATTAGTGATTTAGCTCATGAAACCGAAAAAGCGGTGCAGTGGTTATATTCAACTTAATTCGGAAGGAGAATTGGTATGGCATACGAGTCAAAGTTTAAAAGAGATGATATTGACGAATTATTTGATGCAGTGCTCACATTAAAGGACAGAGAAGACTGTTACAGATTTTTTGAAGATATCTGTACAATCAACGAAATTCATGCAATCGCACAGAGACTTCAGGTGGCAAAACTGCTTTCAGAAAAGAAGACATACAGCGAAATTGAAGCCATTACCAAGGCATCTACCGCAACAATAAGCAGAATCAATAAATGCCTGGTTTACGGTGCGGACGGATATAAGAGAGTTCTTGAAAGACTTAAGGACGAAGAATAATTAAAAACCCTGAAGAACGCCGCTGGCGTTCTTTGTTTTTAGGGGAGAGGAAATTTTATGAAATACTGTATATATGTATATGAAGGCAATCTTAAAAGTGAGGACCTGCGCAGAGCATTGGTTATGGAAGCTGTTTCTGCATATTGTCAGGGCAGAAACATTGATTTTGATGCTGAAACTGCGGTAATCCTGAAGGGCGAAAAAGGCAAGCCGTATATTGACGGCCTGCCGGTACACTTTAATGTGAGTCATACAGGAACCATGTGGATGTGTATTACAGGTCCGCAGGAATGCGGCCTGGATCTGCAGCAGGAAAAAGAGTGCGATTACGAAAAGATTGCTGCACGCCATTTCAGCCCTGATGAACAGGCGTATGTGCGTGAACATGGACTTGCGGGCTTTTTCCGCATCTGGACACGCAGAGAGGCTTACGGCAAATATACAGGGCAGGGTTTTTATGGCGACATGCCGTCCTTTGCGGCGCCGGACGGAAGTCTGCCTGAATATACAGGCGGGGCATATTTAAGAGAGATACCTATTGCAGATGATATTTTCTGCGTTTACTGCACAGGAGGAAAAGACGATGAAATTGAGTTTTTTGGTTGATAATAAAACTGAAAGAGCCAGCTGTCAGGCTGAGTGGGGACTGTCGATTTTTGTCGAAAGTGGTGGCCACAAGGTGTTGTTCGATACGGGCTGCTCTGATATGTTTGCCCGCAACGCTAAGGCCATGGATATTGACCTGACAGAGGCAGAAGCAGTGCTTATCAGCCATGGGCATTTTGACCATACTGAAGGAATGCCGGCTTTCGCTGAAATCAACAAAACAGCACCTATATACATTCATAAAAACGCGTTTTCAGTTTTTCATGGCACTGATGGGGATGAAATTGAGGAATATAACTGCGGTCTTTTGTGGAGCAGGGAGTTTACTGACAGCATCCGCAATCGATTCGTACTGACTGAAAATGTGGTAAAAGTCAATGATTGCATGACCCTTATAGGCAACATCCCGGATTTCAGGGAATATCCGCCGACAGAAAAATTTTACAAGGAAGTGGAAGTTGTTAACAGCTGCGGCGACAAGGCTGTTATAATGGAACCGGACGATATGAGTCACGAGCAGTTCCTGGTTGTGGAAGAGGGTGAAATGATTTTTATTATTTCAGGCTGCAGTCACAGGGGCGTACTTCCTACAATCATGACTGCTCAGAAATATTTTCCTGATAAAAAAATTGCGGCACTGATAGCAGGAATGCACATGTACCCTCTGGCAGATGGCCCTCGTAAGAAACTTGTTCAGCAGATTATCGATGCAGGAGTAGAAAAGGTCTTTCCGCTTCATTGCACAGGTATGGCGGCCATCATTGAATTCAAGGCACGCATGGGTGAAGGCTGCGTGGTTGCCTCATCAGGTGATGTCTATGAACTCTAGAGAAAAAGCCCGCGAGGCAGCTCTGAAGAAGCTGGGCAGCCGGGCGCGCACAGAAAAAGAAATAAGAGATCATCTACGTTCACTGGACTTCAGTACAGAAGATGTAAATGATGCGGTGGATTTTCTCAGAGAATATAATTACATAAATGACGAGCGCTACTGCCGTCAGTATTATGCTTACGCCCGCCCCAAAGGCAAGGCTCTTTACCGCATAATCAGAGAACTGGAGCAGAAAGGAATCCCTGCACATGTTGCAAGGACTGCCCTTGAGGATATGGAGGCGGAGCCGGAGTTTGGTGAAGAGGTTATAAGCGACAGGGACGCTGCCCTTGAAGTGGGCTTTAAAATGGCGCGCCAGCAGTCTGCATCCGGCAAGGACTTTGATCAGAAGTTTCTGGCCCGCATCGGGCGCAGGCTTGCAGGTCTGGGCTACGACAGCAGCACCTGTTACTATGTTATGAATAAAGTAAAGGATTACGGAAAAGAAGATGAGTGATCAGTTTGAAAGAACCCGTACATTAATCGGTCAGGAAAATCTGGATAAGCTTGCAGCTGCAAGGGTGATTGTTTTTGGTGTAGGCGGAGTTGGCGGCTATGTATGTGAAGCACTGGCCAGAGCCGGTGTGGGAAGAATCGATATTGTGGACAAAGATGTGGTTGATATTACCAACATCAACCGCCAGATTATTGCTACCCATGATACTGTGGGCCGCCCGAAGGTGCAGGTCTGCAGAGAAAGAATGCTTTCCATCAATCCATCGCTTACATGCGATGCAAGAGAATGTTTTTACCTGCCGGAAAGGGCCGGGGAGTTCGACTTCGGCGAGTATGATTACGTGGTAGATGCAATTGACAATGTAACTGCAAAAATCGATATTATCTGCCGCAGCAAAGAAGCCGGAACGCCGGTGATTTCCTCCATGGGAACCGGCAACAAGCTTGACCCGACTGCTTTCAGGATTGCTGATATTGAAAAAACCAAGGTGTGTCCGCTGGCCAAGGTAGTCCGGAAAGAACTGCGTGCCCGTGGCGTTCGTGGAGTAAAAGTACTTTACTCCGAGGAAGAACCGCGTAAAACTGCAGGAGAAAGAACTCCTGCCAGCATCAGCTTCGTGCCATCGGCAGCAGGGCTGATAATCGCAGGGGAAGTAATCAGAGATATAATTAACGGATAATAAAGAAGGCCTGCTCTCCTGAATGAGGCAGGCCATTTTCTATTTTTCAAGGTAATCCAGAAGTGCACCGGCATCCCCTAAGATACCGAAGAGTTCAAGACATTCAGCCTTCATGAATCCCTGCTCCACAGTGTGCCGCAGCATCTGCTCAAGCAGGTCGTAGTAACCGTTGATGTTGTAGACGGCGATTGGTTTGTTGTGCTGACCAAGCTGCTTCAGTGTAAGAATTTCGAAGAATTCCTCATAGGTACCTATTCCACCGGGAACCATAACGAAAGCGTCTGCCTGGTCTTCCATGAGCTGCTTTCGCTCACGCATGGTCTGGGTGAAGATGAATTCGCTGCAGTTTTCGTAGAGTATGCCCGGTTTGTCGAAAAAGGTGGGAGCAATTCCCAGAGAGTATCCACCAGCTGCCATAACTCCGCGGACTGCAGCTCCCATAAGTCCGGTGGCACCTCCGCCGAATACAAGTCCGTGACCGCGCTCTGCCATGGTCCGGCCGAAATCTTCAGCCTTGTCGTAATATATTTTTTCAAGCTCGGTGCTGCTGGCACCATACATGCATATGTTCATGTTTTCTACCTCCAACACAACCATTATACCTGCAAACCAGCCGTATGTAAACTCAAGTTGAAGAATTGAAAAAGGGATTACCATTAAAGATAATCCCTGAGCTTGATTGCAAGGTCAGCTTCCATGCTGATCAGTTTTTTTGCGATGTCTTTGGACTGTTCATCGGCGGCCGCATACTTGTTAAGGTAGCGGGAAAGAGATTTGACGCCCATGTTGCAGCCGTCTGTCAGAAGGTCAGCGATGGTGTCGTCGCCCGCATCCATGGCCATCATCATATTGGTTTTGATCCAGGACATACCTTTGGCCATGGGATTTGGTTCTTTTCCTTCTTCCCCATAATTATCAAGGAGTTTCCGTGTTTCCTCTCCCAGACGGCCGTGCTCCGACTTGGATGAGGAAAGAATCTGATTCAGCCGCTGGCTCTGCGTTTCATCAAGGATTTCGTCGATGGAGCTTACGCCCATTTTGATCCCTGCGTTACATTCTCTTAAAAGATTGATAGTGTCTTCATGTACCATTTTATTACCTCCGGAGTTTTTTTATTAGTATCTGCAATTTAAGAAAAAATATAATTTACCCCTTTATTTTTTACATAAAGAGTGTTATAATCGACATATGACGGAAATAATGTAGAAAGGAGGCCGGAAGATGGCAAGACCCAAGAGATGCAGGCGTATCTGCGGAGAACCTGAATACATCGAATTTTTGCCGAAGGGTGGTGCGGAAAGTGAAGAATACACCGTAACCTTATCTCTGGACGAATTCGAAACCATCAGGCTTGTGGACTATGAAAAACAGACTCACGAGCAGTGTGCAGTCCGCATGGACATTTCCAGAACGACCGTGACAGAGATTTACGAGAGGGCCCGTGAAAAAGTGGCTGATTGCCTTGTCAACGGCAAGCGGCTGGTGATTGCAGGCGGTAACTACAAACTTTGCAGCGGCGGTGTGGATGATTGCCATGGCAGAAACTGCGGCAAAGCTTCCGGCACCGGAAATAAAATTGTTTTAACTGAAAAGGGAGGACCAGAAATTATGAGAATAGCAGTTACTTACGAAAACGGACAGATTTTCCAGCACTTCGGACACACATCACAGTTTAAGGTTTACGATGTGGAAGAGGGCAGAATTGTTGCAAGTCAGGTTGTAGATACAAATGGCAACGGACATGGTGCACTGGGCGGTTTCCTGGCAGCAAACCAGGTTGAAGTTCTCATCTGCGGCGGTATCGGCGGCGGAGCGCAGAATGCACTTGCTCAGGCAGGTATTAAACTTTATGGCGGCGTAATGGGTGAAGCAGATGCGGCTGTAGAAGCTTTCATCGCAGGCAAGCTGGATTTCAATCCGAATGTACAGTGCAACCACCATGGCGAAGGTCATCACCACGGTGAAGGTCACACATGTGGCGGTCACGGACATGATAATGGCCACAGCTGCGGCGGACATGGACATGGTGAAGGCGGATGTGGACACCACGGATGTCACTAATTTAATAAATAATAAAAGCCGGTCTCTCAGGAGGCCGGCTTTCTGCATGTAAAGGGTAAATTATTAAACTGTAACTTCGCCTGCAAGAATTCTGCGGTAATCTTCGCAGTTTTTCTTCAGCATTTCAGGGATTTTCAGTTCGTATGGGCATTTGGAAAGGCAGGCACCACATTCGATACACTTTTCTGCATCTTTCATTGCTTGCTGCCATTCTTCTGTAACCCAGTCAGCGGAAGGTGCACGGCGGATCATCAGAGACATGCGGGCACAGTTGCTGATTCTGATTCCCTGAGGACAAGGCATGCAGTATCCGCAGCCGCGGCAGAATTCTCCGTCAAGGTCTTTACGTTCTTTCTCGATGAAAGCACGGATTTCATCATCCATAACAGCAGGGTTATCAAAGAAGCTGAGCCATTCTTCAAGCTCTGCCATAGTCTGAATTCCCCAGATAGGAAGTACGTCATCGTGCTGTGCCATAAAGGCAAATGCAGCGCGGGAGTTTGTGATAAGACCGCCGGCCAGCGCTTTCATGGCAATATAGCCCATGTTCTGCTGACGGCACATTTCGATGAGTGCCAGATCTCTTTCCCCTGAAAGATAGCAGAACGGGAACTGCATAGTTTCGTAAAGGCCGGATTTTACACATTCTTCGGCCACACCGATTTTGTGGCAGGTGATACCGATATGTTTAATCATACCCTGGCGTTTGAAATCTTCCATGGTTTCATAAAGTCCTGTACCGTCACCGGGAGCGTAGCACTGACCTGCCAGATGGAACTGGTAAATATCGATATAGTCAGTTTTCATGCTTTTGAGTGACTGTTCAAGATGGCGTTTCATGTCATCAGGTGTTTTTGCCCCTGTTTTAGTGGCTATGTAAATATTTTTGTGGACATCAGAAAGCGCAAGACCGATTTTTTCTTCACTGTCTGTGTATGCATTGGCTGTATCAAAAAACGTCATGCCGCCTTCATAAGCACGGCGGAGAATTGCTGCTGCATCTTCAAAATTTCTTCTCTGTACAGGCAGAGCACCGAAAGCATTCTGAGGAACTGTAATGCCGGTACTGCCAAGGGTAACCATTTTCATACTATCTTCCTTCTTTCTCTTTAAATTTTTTTATCATTATGTCAGTAATTTCCTTAACTTTATTTCTGTAAGTTTCTTCATCGACTATGTAGCTTAGACCGTGGCCTGCACCGGGGAACGTCTGGAAGATAAGGTCTGAATTGCAGTTTGCTGCAATTTCTCTGCTCATGTCGCAAGGTACGAAAAGGTCTTCTTCTCCATGTATCAGAAGTACCGGAATGCGTGTATTTTTAACTGACTCGATAACTGAAGTTTCATTGGGATCGAACCTGCCGTAAATCCGAGCTCCAAGCCATATAAAAGGCCATATGATGGCAGGAGGCAGGTGCATGTCCCGGCAGACTTTGCAGATGATGTCTTTTACTGAAGAGTAAGGGCAGTCTGCTGTAACCCCGATAACATTATCCGGAAGGTCCATACCGGAGGCCATGAGAACAGTGGTAGCACCCATGGAAACACCTTCTATAATGATCGGCCGGTCTTTTCCGAAACGCTGGCGGGCATATTCAATCCAGCTGAGACAGTCTCTGCGTTCGTTTATACCGAAGGCAATGGTTGAACCTTCACTTTTGCCATGGGCACGCTGGTCTACAACCAGTGTACTGCCGCCGCTTTCTCTGGCCAGTTTGTTGCCGCCGCAGAAATCTCTCGCGGCACTGCCGTGGTAGCCGTGGAACTGTATGTGCAGCGGTGTATCGTCACTGACGTGATAGTAACGTGCTGCCAGTTTCAGTCCGTCAAAAGCTGTGGTATATACCTGCTCGTAAGGAATTGTATCCATATCAGTAATCAGTTTCTGCATGGTTCCCCATTCTTTTTCATATTGTTCGCCATGCGGGAGTTTGTATTTTTTGTTACGGTTTCTCAGGGGTGAGTAGAAACACCGCCAGTAACCGTAGTAGGCAAACAGCAAGACAGCTGCTGCCAGTATAATTATAATAAATAAAATTTTCATTATATTACATTACTGTTAAGTTCATATATAGTCATCAGTGCATCATAAACCATTGTGAACAGGCCGTCGCAGTTTGACGGATATTCGTATGTATCCCTGAAAGTTACCATTCTTCCGTTATCCAGCGTAAATACTATTGTGGTGACAGGAGCATCAAGCAGTTCAAGTTCCGATGGCACTCCTTCGCCTGAGATGAGACATTCAGTGCTGTGGCAGATTTCTCTGAAGACGCCGAAATCAGTTTCGCTGACTTCTGTATTTAAAGTCTCTTCATCAGCCCCGTTATAAGGACTTCTGGCATAGTCATAAATGAACCGGCCGCTTTCGTCAGAAGCGATGCTCATATAATGATAACCGCCTTCCATACCCCCGCTGCAGCTGTAAGATACGCCGGTCAGATTCCAGGAAAGGGTATTGATCATGCCCGGGCCGTCCAGAATATTCCTGTCTGTGTGTCCTTTTAATAAAAACAGCGCAGCAACAATAACAAGGATAACAATAATTACGATAATCCCTATGGTCATTTTATTCACCTTTCGCTTTCCGGAGAGTTTCATAAGGGTACCTCCTCAATCACTTCAGCGGCAATAACTTTTCTATGATTTCAGCCCTGCTGGAGACTTCCAGCTTGGCAAAAATATTTGAAGTATGTTTCTTTACAGTATTTTCTGAAACGCAGAGGTCTTCTGCAATATCCTTTCTTTTTTTATTGGCAAGAAGCTCTTTCAGAACTTCCAGTTCTCTGGATGTCAGAAGGGCGGCATCAGCCCAGTTTTCTATCAGTTCATCAATGTTTCCGATCTGTGCAGCGTCAGTATGTGAAGTATTCTCCGGCACTGGGGCTGCATTGTCAGTTTTGGCAGAAGCACCTCCGTAGAAGGTATCCAGCATGCTGTACAGTGACAGCAGATATATTTCGGTAATTATATAGGACACCGATAAGAACTCAAAGTTAATATGTATTTTCTGCTCAATGAACCATACCAGTATATTGGCAAAAACCACCGCAAGAAGTGACACTGCAAGCTTCGGAGAACTTTTGGCTTTCCTGAAGTGTGCGTAAATAATTACGGCAATCATGATAATGAAATAGAATGCCAGGAAAAATGAATAAACGCAGTGGAGAGGACCGTAGGTTTTGGCAAGAGCTGCACCGCCGTTGATAAACACCAGAGAAACCTCTTCGTAGTACAGGGTCGAATATCCGGGCGAAAGCACCAGCAGCAGAACTGCCAGATCGATGGCCAGGAGAACTGCCAGAAAAACCTTGTTCCTCTTATAGTGACATTCATCCATTATGATTATCAGCATGAACAGTGGCAGGAATACTGCTCCGAAGTATGTAATCTTGTTGGCAAGAAGGGCTTCTGACAGAGTCTGCGATGATGACAGAAAAGCATAACCCAGATTGATGACAAGCACCGAGGTAAAAAGCAGTATAAATACCAGATCTTTCTTTTTTATGAAAGCGCAGTAACCCAGCAGAAGGATGAAAGAAACAACAGTTGTAACCATATATGCAACAGTATTGTTGAACTGAAGTTTGTCAGAACTGCCGCTGCCTGCAGCATAAGCAACAGAAAATGAGCACACGAAAACAGCAGCTGCGGCAAGCAGCATCAATAACAACGTACAGATGTTTTTTTCATAGCCTTTTCCTGGTGTATACATTTATGGTCCTTCCTTCCGGGCTTTTATAAAAATATAATGTTTTGCTTATTAAAGTATTATAGCACTTCTGAAGAATATGCACCACCCCTTAAAGATAAAAATCACCCCTTAAAATTACCCCTGAGCAGAGGCAGGGGTAATAGTGACACCGATAAAAAAATGATATAAATAAACTAATAAAAAGGATGATAAGGAGGGAAAGTGATGAATGAGACAATAGCAAGCAACATCAGAGACTTGTCCGACAGCGGTGAATTCAGATTCGCTGCCTCCTGTACAGTTTGCGGAAAAACATGGATAAGCACACCGACGCCTTTTTCTAAAGCTGAAGGTATCGTAAAAAGCGAAGTGAAAAAGTTTTTTTTCATGAAATGCTACCATAAAGAAAAACGAAATGCGATGGCAGCTGCAATTAAGGAAGCGAAAAGCAGTCTTAATTTCTGTCCTGTCTGCAGAAGCCTTGTATGTGATGACTGTTTTATGATATGTGAACATGATGACATGTGTATTGACTGTGCATCATATTTCCACGAAAAAGGTGAACGCGTCGATTAGTGGCGGAAATTAACAGCAGAAAAAGAAAGGAGAAAAACATGGGAAGATATAAAAAATTGATTCTTCTGCACTCCAATGATATGCATGGAGACTTCACCGCAGAGCATGTGGATGAAAAACTGGTCGGCGGTGTGAGCATGCTTTCAGGCTATATTGACAAGGTGAGACGGGAAGAAAAAAATACTCTTTACTGTATAGCCGGCGATATGTTCAGAGGTTCAGTAATTGATTCTGAATTCAAAGGTATCAGTACAATTGAAATTATGAATGCTATTGCACCGGACGTCGTTACTTTGGGAAACCATGAAACCGACTACGGTGTGGCACACCTTCTGTTTCTTGAAAAATGCGCCAAGTTCCCTATAATAAACGCCAATCTGTACATAAAATCCAATTCTGCACGTCTCTTTAATTCTCATCTGATAATTGAAGTGGACGGCATGAAAATTCTGTTTATAGGTATTCTGACAGAAGAAGTAATGGCACAGACAAGGACTGAAGAAGTTATAGGTTCCTTCGTGGACATCCACGATGCGGCCAGGGAAGTGGGCAGAATATGCAACGCATACAACGCCACAGACATTGACCTTACAGTGCTGATGACGCATATCGGCTTCGAGGAAGATAAAAAGCTGGCAGCAGAGCTTGACCCGGCCTGGGGCGTGGATGTTATTATCGGCGGCCATTCACACACCTTCATTGAAGCTCCTGAGTTTGTAAATAACGTTGCAATTGTGCAGGCAGGTACAGGTACCGACCAGATAGGCAGATTTGATATAGTAGTGGACACTTATGATAACAATATCGAAAGTTTTCAGTGGCAGGCTATTACTGTCAATAAGGAAAACTGTCCGCAGGACCCTGACATCATAAAGATTCTTGACACATATAAAAGCCACACTGACCAGAAATACGGCCGTACAGTAACACGTTTCCGTCGTCGTCTCACTCACCCTGAAAGAAATCAGGAAACGGAGCTGGGAGGACTTATGTCAGATATTCTGAAAGACAGTCTGGCCATAGACATAATGCTTCTTGGTTCAGGAAGCGTGAGATGCGACCTGGGACCGTTGGTTACTTATAAGGATTTTGTGGAGTGTTTCCCATTTGACGATTCCCTCCATATGGTAACGGTTACAGGAGACCAGCTGAAGCGGATGCTTGCTTTCATGCTCCGCGACGAAGTGTGGCAGGGTGCTCACAACGAGTTTTACCAGCTTTCAAAGGGTATGAAGGTTGTGTATGATAAGGCAAAGGGCGAAATGCTTGAATTTTCTTATGAAGACAAGCCTATTGAACCGGAACAGATTTTCAGAATCGGTCTTCAGGAGTTCCATTTCCTCAATTTCACAGAGTTCTTCAATGTACCGTTTGAAGAGGTGGAAAAGAACAAGAAGCCAGTGACTCTGGCAACATCCACAAGAGATGTTCTGGAAGAGTACCTGACTACTCACCAGCATCTTGACCGTGAAATCGACGGCAGACTTACATTGATTTAAATTATTAAAAAAATATTTAAGTATACACTTTTGTTTAATGAAAGGAGAATATTATGGGACTTATCAGAGCAGCATTAGGATCAGCAGTTGGAACACTGGCAGATCAGTGGAAAGATTATTTTTATTGTGATTCAATTCCGGCAGACGTACTTATGGTAAAAGGCCGCAACAGAAACTCAGGCCGCTCCGGAAATACCGGCAGAACAAGCAATGTTATTTCAGACGGCTCAGTAATCAACGTAGCAGACGGACAGTGCGTAATGATCGTTGAAGCAGGTAAAATTGTTGACCTTTGTTCAGAGCCAGGCGATTTTACATATGATACATCAATCGAACCTTCCATCTTCTGCGAAGGCCTTTCCAAGGAAAGCGTAAAGAGAGTATTTGAAGAGATGGGTAAGAGATTCGCTTTCGGCGGTGAACCACCAAAGGATCAGCGTATCTACTACTTCAATACTAAAGAAATCATGGGCAACAAGTACGGAACACCTGCACCTGTTCCTTTCAGAGTTGTAGACCAGAGAGCAGGCATTGACATTGATATCGGCCTCAAGTGCTTCGGCGAATACAGTTTCAGGATTATCAACCCTATGCTTCTTTACAAGAATGTATGTGCAAATGTGGAAGAAATGTTTACCCGCCAGGAACTTGAAGGACAGATGAGAACTGAACTGCTCACAGCTCTTCAGCCTGCATTTGCAAAGATTTCAGCTATGGGCATCAGATATTCAGCTATTCCTGGCCACACAGCAGAGCTTACAGAAGTCCTCAGAGAAATTCTTTCTGAATCCTGGGGCGGCCGCATGGGCATTGAAATCCAGAAGGTTGGTATGTCCTCAATCAAGGCAGATGAAGAAGACGCAGCGATGAGCACGGATATGCAGCGTGCAGCAGCATACACAGATCCAAGCCTTGCAATGGCATACACCGTTGCATCCAGAGGCAAGGCTCTTCAGGACGCGGCAAACAATGAAGCAGGAGCCGCTACAGGCCTTATGGGCATGGGCATGGTCGGCGGCATGGGAGGTCAGGACAACATGATGCAGACACTGCTGCAGATGCAGCAGGCTCAGCAGATCCCACCGCAGCCGCAGCAGCAGGTTGGAATGCAGGTTAATCAGCCGGCAGTACCTCAGCAGCAGGCACCGGCAGGATGGACTTGTTCCTGCGGACATGTGAATACAGGTAAATTCTGCAGTGAATGCGGAAGTGCGAAACCGGCAGCAGCTCAGTTTAAGTGTGACAAGTGCGGATGGCAGCCTGAACCGGGTTCACAGCCGCCTAAGTTCTGTCCTGAATGCGGCGATAAATTTGATGGTAATGATATAGGCTAACGAGCCTGAAAGAAAAGTAAAGGAGGTTCAGTTATGGGTCTTTTTGATAAAATGTTTTCTAAAAAAATGTGTGATATCTGCGGCGAGGATATGGGTATCGTGAGTGACAGAAAAGTTGAGGACGGCGCTATATGTAAAAAATGTTCCGCAAAGCTTTCACCTTGGTTCAGAGAAGGCCGCACTACTACTCTTGCAGAAATAAAAGAGCAGCTGGCATACCGTGAAGAAAACAAGACAGAAGTTGCAAAGTTCAATATAACAAGAACAATCGGCAGCGATAATTTAAAAATACTTGTTGATGATGATGCAAGCAGATTTGTTGTGACAAGTGCAAGAAACCTTGAAGAAGCCAATCCGGATGTTCTTGATTTTGCACAGGTTACAGGCTGCGACCTGGACGTAAGAGAAAGACGCACCGAAGAAAGACGCAAAAAAGAGGAAGGCGGATTTGAAAGTTACAATCCTCCTAGATACAGAGTGTACTATGATTTTTACATAACAATTCATGTAAATCACAAATATTTCAACGAAATTGAATTTAAAATCAACAGCTACAGTGTAGAGACGACTCCCTCAACAGGAGCCCCACAACACCGTATACCAGATCCTGAACTCAATAATGAGTACAGAGAATACAAAGAAATGGGAGAAGAAATCATAGCAATCCTGACAGATGTACACAAACAGGCGAGGGAAGATGCAGCACCTAAGGCAGCAGTAAAATGTCCTTACTGCGGAGCTACAACTGTTCCGAATGCCAGCGGATGCTGTGAATTCTGCGGAGGACCACTTTAAGAAAAGGAGTTTTGAAGCTATGAAAAATACAGTATTAAAAAGTGACAATGGCATATCTGTAAAATATGTTTTCAGCGAAATGCCGGAAAATGCAGGGGATTTAAAAGAACTGCTAGCAGAATATCCTCAGACTGACAAATTCAATACGGCAGCGTTTTTCATGGCCTCCCTTGTGCGCTATGTTAAAAATGCCGAAGACGGACTTGCAATGATAGATGTTCTGAAAGGGCCGCAGCTTCTCAGCAATCCTGCAAAGTTGTTCGTAAAAGAACGTTTCATGGACAAAAAATATCTGGCTGAAGCATATTTTGAGGGTGCTGAACCGGAAAACAATTACGAACCTGATAAACCTATGACGCTTATTTTATATAATGATCTTGTGGAACCACCGGAAGGCTACAGCTACATAAATGTAAAAACTTCCGGAGCAGACAATCCGCGCCGCCTGGTCATGAGAATAAAGGACGGACACCACTACATATGGGAATATAACGGCCTTCTCATGGGCATACGTCTGCCGGCGCAGGAGGACCCTTGGTTATAAAGGAGGAAGACTGAAATATGGAACGGAGTGTTACAAACTATCAGTGTCTGTCCTGTAACGGCCCGCTGCATTTTGTGGGCGAAAGCGGAATGCTGGAGTGCGATTACTGCGGCAGCAAGTTTTCCGTAGAACAGATAGACCAGGTCTATGGAAAGAAAGAACAGACACCTCCGCCGACTTTTGAAGAAAAGGCGGAAACCCACTGGGATCTGTCCGGTTTGTCAGAAAACTGGGAGGGCGAAGAAGTAAAAATGCGCCAGTACAGCTGTCCGTCATGCGGCGCACAGCTTTTGTGGGAAGAATCAACGGCAGCAAGTCACTGCCCGTACTGCGGCAATCCGTCAGTAGCTCCGGAGCAGTTCGGAGGCATGCTCAGGCCGGATTATGTGATTCCGTTTGAGCTGAGCCCTGAAGAGGCAAAGAAAGCTCTTAAAGAGTTTTACAAAGGCAAGAAACTGCTTCCTAAGGAATTTGCCTCGGGCAACAGGATTGACAAGCTGCAGGGCGTGTACGTGCCTTTCTGGCTATATGACGGCAAGGCAGAGGCAGATATACATTTTCTCGGTACAATATCATCAACTAGAAGAGAAGGAGATTACGATGTAATCAGCACTTCCTACTACGATATCCACAGAGTCGGTGCTGTGCCTTTTGAAAGAATACCTGTGGACGCATCGGTAAAGATGCCTGACGAGTACATGGATTCCCTGGAGCCATTCGACTACGGAAAGATAAGACCTTTTTCCATGTCCTATCTTCCGGGCTACCTGGCAGAAAGATATGGTCTTTCACCTAAGCAATGCATGAAACGTGCTGACTCCCGTGCACAGAATACCGCAAGAGATGTGCTGCGAAGCGATGTCAGAGGTTTCGGCAGTGTTTCAGTAAAGTCGGAATCCATATATCTTGACAGAGGCAAAGTGAGCTACGCACTGCTACCGGTGTACATTCTGAACACCAAATACGACGGCAAAGATTATCTTTTTGCCATGAATGGTCAGACAGGCAAGTTTGTAGGTGATCTGCCTGTCAGCAAGAAAAAATACTGGACATATTTCTTATCCGTATTTGCAGGTGTTACGGCTGTTATCGGAACAGCACTGACTGTATTTTTATAAAGGAGGCGCAGAGCAATGAAAAAAATTATTATCAGAGCATCTGTGCTTGTCCTGGTACTGACTTTGATTATCGGTATGTTCAGTATCAATGCTTTTGCAGATGAAAATAAAAGGCAGTATGTTTATGACCCCGCATATCTTCTGACCGATGAGGAGTATGCAGATCTTAATGACCTGGCCGCGGAAATCAGTGAAAAATACCAGTGTGCAGTACATTTTGTGACAGATGACGACCCTTCTCTGAATCTGGACAATATCCAGATGTACGCAGAAGACCTTTACCTGAGCAGCCCTGCCCTGGGATGGGGCGAAAGCAAGGACGGCTTTATGCTGGTGCTGGGAACCGCCGAAAGATGTTACTGGCTGCTGGCATACGGACCTTATGGAAACTATGCCCTTACTGACTACGGCAAAGACTGGATGAGCGAAAATTTCCTGTCACATTTTGCAGATGATGACTGGTACGGAGGCTTCCGAACATACATAACCGACTGTGATTATGTGCTCAGCTGTGCAGCAGAAGGCAAGCCTGTTGACATTTATTATGATGAAGATATCGGCCCAGAAGGTTACGGCATGGCCGGTATTGCAGGGCTGATTGCTTCTTTCATAACTTGTACAGTTCTCAAAAGCAAGATGAGAAATGTAAATATGGCAACAAGAGCAGAGAATTATCTGGATACAAGTAATGTAGAGATTCTGTACAGATATGACCAATATCTTTACACTGATGTAGACAGGGTAAGGAGAGAAACTGATAACGACGATGATTCCAGAGGAGGAACCACTGTCAACAGCAGAGGTTTCTCCGGCAAAGGCGGAAGTTTTTAGGCAGGAGGTGTGTAAAGATGATAAGAACCAAAACAAAAAATATATTAATAATACTGCTGATGCTGATTCTGTCGGTATCCATGACAGCCTGCGGCGGCAGCGGTGATGGAGACAATAAACCTTCACCTCCACCGGATGAACCGGTGAATGAAGGCCCGGACTGTGTAATGCTGCGCCAGGCAATGATTGAGACAACAGACATGGCGGCAGTCGCATTTCTTGGTTACTATGAAGGTGATTACGAAGGACTGGATGATTACCTTGACGAATACAAATTTGCTGAGGACCATCCTTTCATCAAGGAAATTGACGCAGACCATTTCATTGAGCATGAAGGCGACGAGCTTTACTGCATTGTTCCTGCAGATGAAGAAGCTTTCGTCAATGTCTATGAGTGGATTATCAGCGAAGAAAACGACTTCATGGGTGAAGTAGGCAATGTAATCTATGAAGGTGGGGCGGATCCTTTCTTCATCAAATGCAACATGAGCGACATTATGCCGAACACTTTCGTCGAGGTAGTGGATTCAGCGGGCAATACCCTTGAATACATTCCGCAGATGAGTCTGATGAGCGGTACTCTCCTCAAGCCTTACGGGGCACCGACCATACTGGATTTCACCCCATATGAATCATTTACTGAATACTTCGGATTCGGATACGGTTTCAGCCTTGATAATCTCACTGCTGTAGGCAACTGGGTTACAAGGGCTTATACAGTAAACGATGAGTTCGTTGAGGGAAACTGGTATTTCGGAGAAGACGGGACAGTGGAATTCTGCTATTCAGTCAGTGAAGGAAGGCCATATGAAATATACTATGAAGGTCAGTATTACGAAGCAGAAGGAAATGATGAGTTCCCTGAAAACACATACATCATGGATATGAAGCTTGCAGAAGACAATTCCGAGCTGCAGATGGCCAGACCGGAAATTGTGACGGCAGTGACTTTCATGGAGTATCCTGATGATGTAAATGTGTTCATGTATTATCAGGGCGGAGATTATATCTTCGATAATGCAGTAAGAAATAATGAATATGTACTGGAACCTACCATGGGTTAGCAGGTACAGGAAAGTAATGAAAAGACAGGAGGTACGGCAATGAATCCGGCTGAAGAAAAGAACACTCTGGAATTTGAGTTGTCCGGAGAAGATTTAAAACGCATAGAGGAAATCGCAGCGGAAATTGATCTGGACAGCGCCGCGGGGATTCTTCAGTACGGAACTTCCTGCCAGCAGAAAATAGACACTTTTTCCGACAGCGTCCTTGAAAACGCAAGGAAAAAGGATATGGGCAAGATAAGCGGGCTCATTGCAGAGCTCGCTGAGGAACTGAGAGGCGTTTCTTCCGGCGGCCGCAGAAAACGTATAAAGATGGAAAAGCTCGAAGACAATGTGGATACTATGACGGCAATGCTTTATGATCATCAGAACCGGCTTCTGGAAGAAACCATCCGCCTTAAAAAGTTTTATCAGGAAAACCTGAGTTACTACAGGGAACTGACAATATATATTGAGGCGGGCAAAAGAAAACTGGAAATAACTGCAGGAGGAGCCATGCGTGAAAACTTTGAGAAGAAGATTCATGATCTGGAAGTTACAAGACTCATATGCGTGCAGATGGCTGCTCAGCTTGATATTATACGAAACAACAATGTTGCTGTCAGCGATAAAATACAGGCAGTACTCAAGAATGCCATACCCCTGTGGAAAAACCGCATGACCACGGCAATGAGCATCGAGGATGCTGCTGAAAGCAACGGACAGCTGATATCGGCCCTGGATGAAATGGTCAGGGCACAGAATGAAGGGAGTGAATGAACATGAGAGGAAGCGGCGGAATAATAGTTTTGCTGGCGGCAGCAGCGGCCCTGCTGTTTTTCAGCGCCAAAGGACTGTTTCCGGCTCTTACCAAAGCACTGACGGTTTTTATCATAATAGTGATTGCTCTGGTAGTAATTCTTATTATTCTGGTTATGTATTTCGGTCTGAGAAAAGGCGACAAGAGGAAACCGGGAACTCCTACTGTAAATGATAATCAGCAGATGGCCAAAGGCCGCCGCAATATTGTGGAACTGAGAAGTCTTGCCGGAAGAATCAAAAATCTTGATGTACAGAAACTCAGCGAAGAAATATGCGACGGAGCAGAAAAAATCCTTACAGCACTGAAAAACCATCCTGATAAAATTCAGGAGCTGTATCAGTTTTTCAGCTACTACCTTCCTACGCTGACCAGCATACTTAAAAAATATGTGGGTCTTGAAGAAGGGGGTAAAGCCACTGAAGAAATAATTGCAAGCACATCTTCTACCCTTGAAAACATTAAAAAAGCTCTGGAAAAGCAACATGATGGAATATTCGATGACGATGTGCTGGATATGTCGGTGGAAATGGAAGCACTGACCGTTGCGTGCAGACGTGACGGCCTGCTGGACGATGAAGATTTCGGAGGTACAATATGATGAAGAAGGTAATGATAATGGCTTTGATATGCTGCCTTGGATTTATGTACGGCTGCGGTGACAGTCCACAGGAACCGGATAAACCGGATGTGCCTCCTGATGGCCCACAGAACCAGACCGAAGAAGTACATGATCCGGTAACAGAAGCCGACCTGGCAGATACATACTGGGTTGCCAGAGAATATATAGCAACAGAAATTGAAAACAGACCTGACACTGTGTACGAAATGCCTCATGAAGGCTGGAACGCAGACCTCATTCTCTATAAAGAAGGTGCTGCACGCCTCAGAAATGTAGAGGACTATACCTATGTTGAAGAAACGGCAGTTTTTGCTGATGCTTCATGGACTGTAGGAACTGATGGAAAGACACTGATACTGAGTGAATATGCAGGCGGTTCCGGAGAGACGCTTACGGGCTGGATGCAGGAAGGCAAGATTTATCTGAGCGACGGAACAGGAACTTTCATAATGGAAAAAGGAAGTATGCCTGTAAACGGTGCAGAGTGGCTGCCTGCTGATCTGGTAGGAACCTGGAAACTGTCAACAAACGAAATTGAAGGTTATTTGGAAACTGCAGAGGAACTGGGCATTGAAGGATACATTTCCTTCGCTGCATATGATGGAGGACTTACTGCAGATTATTACACCAGTGATGATTTCGGCATATTGACAGAGGTATTTGCAGATCAGGTTAAATACGAAGAAATGTCCCTCCATGAGGGCTGCGCAAATGAAGTCTGGTCAGTATCCTTTACTTCAGAAGATGGTCTGACAGAGTGCTATGCAACAATCATAGACCGTGACACTTTAAGGATGATGATTTTCAGTTATCTGGATGATATGGAATATCCGGCTGTTGCCGTGCAGAACTTCCTGTGGCAGGGTAACGGCAGCGGTGCTGTAGGTTAAAAAGGAGTGATTATTATGAAAAAGAAAAATCTGTTGAGAATGCTTATACTGGCACTGGTGCTGGTACTTGCAGTTGCAGCTTCAGGCTGCGGCGGTGAGACGGGCAATAATCCAGAAGATAACCCGCCGGACGATCCTGTAATCAATGACCCTGTTGACAATGACCCTGTTATTGATAATCCTGTGGAAGACGATTCAATTCACGTAAGCTCAACGGAAGAACTTTTCGCAGCCATTGCTCCAGGTGCAAAAATTGTCATAGAACCAGGATATTACAACATGAGCGAGTTTGTGGAAACCTTTGACCATGAATCCATGGTTACATGGAATCAGGAAAACCCATACATACGCCTTGAAGAATGTTTTGACGGAAACGATGTGTTCATCCGCAATGTGGACGGGCTTTCCATTGCCGGCGGAGGCGAAAACTTTTCAGATACTGAAATCGTGGTAGAACCGCGGTATGCGGCGATTCTGTCTTTCGAGAACTGTAAAGACATTGAAATTTCCAATATTACCATGGGTCATACCATGCAGTCCGATTGTTCCGGAAATGTGCTGAACTTTTTCGGCTGCGATAATGTGAATCTGGACAAAGCAGACCTTTACGGCTGCGGAGTCATCGGAATAAATGCCAAGCAGAACTGCGGAGATATTACTGTAACTGACAGTATTATAAGAGACTGTTCTTACGGTCCGATAGAGATCGCAGAATGCCAGGGCAGATATGAATTCAGAAACTGCGTTTTTAAAGGCTCAATGGGCGGTGGATATTATGAAAAATCCGGCAGCTCAGAGTTATGTTTCTACGATTGTGAATTCGGAAGTGAAGAAACCAACATATGGTACTTTTATGAAGATATAGTTGCAGAAAACTGTGAATGGGGCGAAATCACACAGTACCCTGATTACGGTTGGTAAAGAAAGAAGCAGGAGGAACAGCAATGAAGAAAAAATTTTTAAGTCTGCTTCTTGCAGGCGTCATGATATTTGCCTCAGCTGCATGCGGAGCGCAGGAACCTGCAGGCCCTGTGGACAGCACTGATGATTCTGATAGCACACAGCAGAGCCAGGACGTAAGCACTGAGGATACAGTTGTTGTAGTTGACGGAATGGAACTCGGAAGCGGCCTTATTGCAGAAGAGGAGCCTCTGGCTGAAGTGGATGCAAACCCTGACAGAGACATTGACCGCGCTGTGGAACCGATAAAACCGGTATTTGACACCATGCTGGACGGAACACCGCTGACAGAAAAGTTTTATTATTACCGCGGCACGCTGGATGAAACTTATCAGCAGGCATATGACCTTATCCGCAGTCACCTGATGAAAGGTTCAGAACAGTTCTCCATGACAGTACCTGTCAAAAAAGAAGACTTTTTTGATATTTACAAAAAAGTAATTTATGACAGCCCGGAACTTTTCTGGGCGGAAGTAAACGGTTCATGCTATTCATACAACAATGCAGGACTGGTTGTGTCTTTCAAGCCGGGATACAATGATCTGGTAGAGGACATTGAAGGCAATACCGCAGCCCTTGAAGAGGCAACAGCTGAAGCTCTGGCAGACATGTGGAGCCTTGACACAGATGCAGAAAAAGCAAAATATGCCCATGACTGGCTTATATATAATATCAAGTATAATCTTGATGCCCCATATAACCAGACCAGTTTCAGTGCTCTGGCAAAAGGTTCAACTGTGTGCGCAGGATACGCTCACGGTTTCCAGTACATGATGCAGCAGATGGGTATTCCATGTGCTTACATACTGGGTTATACTGCAGGAGGCTACCATGCGTGGAACATTGTAAAGCTTGACGGCAAGCATTATGCAATGGACGTTACATGGGATGACCCTATCAACGGCAAAAAAGGAAAGTATTATTACACATACTTTAATATAACAGACAAAAAGATGTCCAAAGACCATGAGCGTGAGGATATTTCAGCTGTTCTGCCTGTAGCCAAAGGAACTGCCTGCAGCTACAAAAATGCTTTCGGAGGCAACTCACCGGGTACTGATTTCAAGGGTATCAAGGGTAAAATGCCGGAAAAAATCCAGCCTGAACAGTCAGGTGATGATACCGGAGGAAACCCTTACCTTTCATAAGACAGAAGCGCTGTATATAGGAGAACCATGTTATGAAAAAAACATTTATCAGTCTGCTGCTTATTCTGGCATTGGCGCTTACATTCAGTGCCTGCGGACAGTATGACAATACAGGCGAGACAGAGTGGGCCATATACTGGTATCTTTGCGGCAGCGATCTGGAAAGCTGGTACGGCTGTGCCACCGATGACCTTGAGGAAATGCTGGCGGCTGAAATCCCTGAAAATGTGAAAGTAGTCATTGAAACCGGCGGCGCTCTTGAGTGGGAACATAAAAAAATAGACGCTGATAAAATCGACCGCTTCATTTACAACAAAGGAAAACTCAAAAAAGTAGAAACGCAGCCTCAGGCTGATATGGGCGACGCAGCCACACTGGAAGACTTTCTCAGGTTCTGCACTGAAAACTACCCTGCAGAGAAGCAGATGGTGCTTTTCTGGGACCATGGAGGGGGCAGTGTTACCGGATCGGAGTTCGACATCAATTATGCCTTTGACTCACTGACCATAGAAGAATTTCATGATGCTTTCGAAGCGGTGTTCGGGACAGACGCAGAAGAACCGCCGTTTGAAGTAATCGGTTTTGATGCCTGCCTTATGGCTACCATAGACGTGGCAAGTGCATTCAGCGACTTCGGAAAGTACATGGTAGCTTCCCAGGAACTGGAACCGGGAAATGGCTGGTACTATACCGGCTGGCTCCAGGCTCTGGCAGAAAACCCTGAAATGGATGGCGCGGCCCTCGGCAAAGCAATCTGCGATGCCTATGTACAGGGCTGTGAAATGGCAGGTACAGGTGAAGATGTTACTCTTTCTGTTACGGACCTTTCCAGAATTGACCGCCTGCTTGAAGCCTATAATGAAATGGGTACGGCAGCATTGATGGGAACCGCTGAAGAGCCGGCTGTATTTACTTCTTTCAGCAGAGGCGCAGTCTATGCCGAAAACTACGGCGGAAATACAGAGGAAGAAGGTTACACCAATATGGTGGACCTGGGACACCTTTGCAGGAACAACGCTTACCTTCTGCCTGACAGCAGCGTGGAAGTCCAGAAAGCGCTGGAAGAGTGCATAGTATATAAAGTAAACGGCCCTTACAGAACAGAAGCAAGCGGTCTCAGCTGCTATCACTCATATAATGGAGATATAGAAAACTTTGTGGACTACACAGAGGTTGGATGCAGTGAGGCTTTCAAATATTTTTACGGATATGGCCTGAGCGGCGAAATGAGCAAAGCAGGTATTCAGTATCTTCAGGATAAGGGAGTACATGAAGAGGACATTGCCGTTGACAGCGGGATGCTGGATATTTCAGTTCTTGAAGGCTGGGATGTGTATATCGATGATTATGGCAATGCCGTGCTGGACGTACTGCCCAGGGGAGCTGAGCCAATTGTCAATGTACGAACAAAAGTTGTAATGGATGATGGGGTAAGCGACTATTTCAGATTTCTGGGAGAAAGCGGCCAGATTCATTACGACTATGAGGAAGGAATTTTCACCAGCCCGATTACAGGTTACTGGCCATCTATAGACGGTAACTTTGTCTTTACAAGAATGCTTTATCAGGGAGAGGATTATACTGTATATTCAGTTCCTGTGCTGCTCAACGGTGAAGAGTATAACCTGAGAGTGGTTTATGATCACGACAAGCAGGATTATACTGTGCTCGGTGCACGAAAAGGTCTTACCGACGTGGGTATGCCGGATAAACATCTGGTACAGCTCAGACCGGGCGATGTACTGACTACGATCTATCTTGACCGGTCGCTGACCGGAGAGGGAGGTTTTGACCACAGGGCAGGTGCAAACATTACTGTTACGGAAGAAACCATGTTTTATGAAGCACCGCTTCCTGACGGAAGGTACAGTTTCCTCTTTGAAATGACCGATGCCCGCGGAAAGACAGCCTGGTCAGAAATGGCTGATTTTGAACTGGATGAAGGATATATTTATCTGACATATTACACATCGTTTTAAAAGAGAGGTGGCGCGGAAAGATGAAAAAAACAATTGTAATTGTGATTTCTTTAATTCTTGCATTTTCAATATCGGCCTGCAGCAAAGAAGACGATGTTATTTCACCGGAACCGACAGGAGCTGAAATATACAGCGGACTGCTGGATGAGTTTTATGAAGTAATTGCTTCAGGAGAGGCTATGTCAAGTGAACTAGAAGGCGCCTTTGCAATTTATGAAGGGCTTGGGCATATGGATGTAAGCGAAATGCTCAATGCAGCAGGATATGCAGTTAAAGATGTCAACGGCGACGGAACTCCTGAACTGCTTATAGGCCTGATTTCGGATTACGAAGAGGGCAAGGCTGAAGGCAATATACTGTATGCCCTTTATACTTATTCCGGCGAAAAACCTGTGTGTGTAACTGAAAGTTACGTCCGCGACGGATACCGGTGGATGGACGATGGAAAGTTCTGCTATACCGGTTCAGGTGGTGCGGCAAACTCAGGCTTCGGAGTGTTCAGCCTTCCGGCAGGAAGCACAGAACTGGCATGTGAAGATTTCTGGTTCTCTGATATAAAAGAGGGTACAGATACCGAAATAGGATATTATCATAACACTTCAGGAAGCTGGAATGCCGGAGAATCCGTAGAACTGGCAGTTTCAAACGATGATTTCTGGGAAATGGAAGAAGAACTCCTTGCACAGGTAAAAAACTTTGAAATGACCATTTTTGCAGAATAGGGTAAAACCAAAGGGAGGGTCATAAACATAATGTATCAAAAAGGAAGGTGCACATATCTTATGATTGGAATTATATGTGTAGTAATTGCAATTGCTATAGTTATTCTTCTTTCTTTTTCAGTAAGGCAAAAAGAATATGTGGTTGGAACCGATATTGCAGCAGAGGATATTACGGAATTCTATTATACATATTCTTCCTCAACGTATCCGCCAGAATATCAAAGATATCGTTTTTATAAAGAAAAAGAAGCGTATAAGTTCTTCCACGAAAAGAGAGAGGGATACGATTGGCCTCTTACAGAGGCACATATCAAACTTTCCGATTCGATAGAATTATCAGAAAAAGAATGGACGGAATTCCTGAATTATTTAAATGGCGGAAAGGTCAAAGAGAGAAATCAGAGCTTTGAAGCAGGTAGGCCCGGTCCTTGGTTATATCTGTACTGGGAAGGGGATAGGGCTAAATATCAGGAATTTTATTTTCCGACCTTACACGAAGAAAAAGCTTTTGAGAATTTTTGTGCAGAACTTGTAAAGTTAAACAGAGAGCAGTCTGAAAAGTGTTTTTGACAACAATCACCTGATAGCATAAACACAAGATTTTGTTGCCAGTAAGTTTGATACTACCCCTCATGCGCTGAAAGAAGCATGGAAGTATTGCATGATATAAGAAAGCTGGAACATTTTGCTGATTTTTTACTATGTAGAAAATGAAACAGTCATACAAATTTGAAGTTGCGGAGATAGATAAACTGTAATTAAAGGAGTGCTTTAATGAAGAGGTTCATAACTTTAATAACCACTATAGTGCTTTCGGCATCAATCGGACTGTGCGGTTGTGCAGATTATTGCAGAAAAACGATTACCTCAATTGAAACGATGACACTTACTTTGCAAGGAATGAGATTCTGTAGTGTGTATCAAATCACAAATGAAGACGGGAAAACAGAACTCAGGCGTTTCAGAAAAGTATATTCAAATGGAGTAGATGCGCTTGAGCTTGAGGCAAGTGCTGTTTGTGACATTACAGATTTTATTGAACTTATGAATACCTGCGGTGTAATCTGCTGGGACGGATTTCACGGCAAGCACCCGAAAAATGTGAAGGACGGAATAATGTTTGACTTCAGGGCTACCGTAAATGACGGACAGGAAATCCACGCCGATGGCTCTGAAAATTTCCCCAAAGGTTACCATGATTTTGTGCGTGAGCTCAATAAAATACTTACAGAGCATGAAGATGACTGATTGATAAATTCCAATTTACTGAACTAAATAGTATATATTCTCTGCTCCATAGCAGAAGGAAGTATATAAAAATACCCTCCGTATAATCCTAACCATACGGAGGGCTGACTGTTTTTTGAGCACCCGCCTATGCCAGCGGGTTCTGCTATGTATAGATGCTATTCAAGAATCTGACCGTCAGTGGAGATTGTAACAACCTGCCAAGGGATGAACTTGCCGCTGGCCTGCAGGGCACGCTTTGCAGCATTTTCAATGCCGCCGCAGCAAGGCACTTCCATACGGACGATGGTAAGGCTCTTTATATTGTTGTTTGCGATGATTGCAGTGAGTTTTTCTGCGTAGTCACCTTCGTCCAGTTTAGGACAGCCGATGAGGGTGATACGGTTTCTGATGAATTCATTGTGGAAGTTGCCGTATGCAAAGGCTGTACAGTCAGCCGCCACCAGCAGGTTTGCACCGTCAAAATAAGGCGCGTTTACAGGAACCAGTTTAATCTGAACCGGCCATTGCATGAGCTGACTTTCCATTGATGCAGTCGGTGCAGCCTGAGCAGGCGCAGATGATGGACAAAGGGTTTTGGCCATGGAACCTGGACATCCGCCGGATACATGGCCGCCTGCAGCCTTCTTTGCAGCCTGGGCAGCCATAACTGCTTCGTGGTCGTAAGCCGGCGCTTCACGTTCTTCAAAAGTGATTGCACCTGTAGGACATGCCGGCAGGCAGTCGCCAAGACCATCGCAGTAGTCTTCGCGGAGAAGCTTGGCAACTCCGTCAACCATGCCGATGGCACCTTCGTGGCAGGCAGCAGCACATGCGCCGCAGCCGTTACATTTGCTTTCGTCTATTTTGATTATCTTTCTGATCATTATTCTGTCCTCCCGAATTTCATTTCTTTTCCTTGTGTGTCGTATTTTTTGCGCTTTCCGGTTATGCCTGAAACTTCTATTTTCCAGACGGCAGTGCGGAAAAGGCTCTTTTCAATGGCCATATCGAATTCGTGCATGTTGGTCGGTGTATGACGCTGGCAGAGAATTCTCAGGGCGTGAATTTTTTCTTTGTCGTCGGTTACCTCTGAAGCTGTGCCTCGGATTACTGCGGATTCAAATTCAGTGGTGAATTTGTCCGGTGTGCGGTAAGTGTCACCGACACAGGTCATGCAGACCTGCGGGTTGTTTCTGAGACAGTCGATTTTGAAACCATCCCTGGCGCTGTGGATGTATATGGTCTGTTCGTCGCAGACGATGGTAATAGGTATGCAGTATGGAAGCCCTTCGGGGTCAACCATGGAAAGCACTGCGTATTCGCATTTATCGGCCACCTGCCATGCAAAATCTGCATCCATTTCTCTGTCTTTTCGTCTCATATTTTTACCTCCCGCTTGACTTGTTACCTGCATTATAATACAATAAACTCAAATTGTATGTTGGAAATACAACAAAAGGAGCGCAAATTTGAAAAAATATCTTGAAATATTAAAAAAATGTCCTCTTTTCGCGGGTATAGGTGCAGAAGAAATTGAAGCAATGCTGGGTTGTCTTCAGGCTCAGGTGGTACGTGTGCCCCGGGGAAAGGCAATACTTGAAGAAGGACAGCCGGCAGAAAAAATGGGCATACTCCTTTCCGGAAGCGCCAATATAGTTCAGGAAGACTATTATGGAAACAGGACTCTTGTGGCAGGAATTGAACCGGCGGAGCTTTTTGCTGAATCTCTGGCCGGAGCAGGGGTAAAGGAGATGCCTCTCAGCGTGGTGGCCGCGGAGGATTGCGAAGTAATGCTTATCGACTGCATGAGGATACTCAGGACCTGTTCAAACAGCTGCATTTTTCATACCAGTCTCATAAACAATCTTCTTCAGGTAATCGCCGCAAAAAACCTGAAACTCAACCAGAAAATCCAGATTATTTCACGGAGAACTACCCGTGAAAAGCTGATGGCATATCTGATGATGCAGGCAAAAAACCGTGGAAGCAGTGAATTCACCATACCATTTGACCGTCAGGAACTGGCCGATTTTCTGGGAGTTGAGAGGAGTGCCATGAGCGCAGAAATCAGTAAGCTGCGGGCAGAAGGCATTATTGAGTGTAACAGAAGCTGGTTCAGACTTTTATAAATAAATATCAACCGGACGCAAAAATCTCCGCCCTGATGGACGGAGATTTTCTTTTGTAAAATAATTAAGTTAGCCGCGGAAAGTTCTGGCAACAGCCACAGCAATGGCACATTCCATTCTTTTGCGGAAAAGTTCGCAGCCATATTTATAGACACCTTTGATATCGCCGGTTGCGTGATATGCATTGGCAGCACAGCCGCCGGAGCAATACAGACGCGCCCAGCAGTCGCGGCATTCAGGTCGTGCGTAAACATTGCAGGACATGAATTCATCCTGAATGGCAGTGTTGTCAACACCGTTCCAGATGTCTCCGAGACGGAACTTTTCTTCGCCGACAAACTGGTGGCAAGGATAAAGTTCTCCGGAAGGAGTAACTGCCATGTATTCAGTGCCGGAACCGCAGCCGGAAATTCTCTTGTAAATACAAGGACCGCCGGTCAGGTCTATCATATAATGATAGAAAGTGAATGGTCTGCCTTCTTCGTCGCACCGGAGCATGAGCTGGGCCAGTTCCTCATATTGCTGAAGAACTATCGGCAGATCTTCTTCTGTGAGCTCTGAAGGGTCGCCTGCAGCACATACCACAGGTTCCATACTGAGTTCAGTAAAGCCGAGATCCAGCATCTGACGTATGTCTTCAAGGAAGTCCGGATTTGCATGAGTGAATGTACCGCGCATGTAATAATTCTTACCGCCGCGGGATTCAACCAGCTTCTGGAACTTAGGAACAATCTGTTCCCAGCTTCCTTTGCCCTGATAGTCAACACGGTACCGGTCATGGATTTCTTTACGTCCGTCCAGACTGAGTACCACGTTGCTCATTTCCTTGTTGGCAAATTCGATAACATCATCATCGATGAGCATACCGTTTGTTGTAAGCGTAAAGCGGAAATTCTTGTTATGCTGCTTTTCAATAGAACGTGCATAAGCAACCATTTCCTTTACGACATCCCAGTTCATAAGAGGTTCTCCACCGAAAAAGTCCACTTCCAGATTATATCTGTCACCTGAATTTGCGATCAGGAAGTCCAGGGCCTGCTTACCGGTTTCAAGGCTCATAAGAGCTCTGTCACCATGGTATTTTCCCTGACTGGCAAAACAGTATGCACAGTTCAGATTGCAGGTGTGGGCAATGTGGATGCAGAGGGCTTTGATAACTCCTGCAGTTTTTTCTTTAAGCTGGCCTGCAGCTTCTTCAAAAGTGTCAGGCGCAAAAAGCCTGCCCTGATCTTTAAGGGCAGCAACCTGCTGGTAGCATTCCTCAATGTCGGCGGCAGTTATACCATCATGTCCGGCATATCTGCTCATCATAGCACCGGTTATTTCATCGTGTCCGGCTGTTTCGAACATGGCGATTATGTCATATGCCACATCATCTACAACGTGGACAGAGCCTGAACATATGTCAAGGACGATGTTATAACCGCCAAGTTTATACTGATGCACCATAAATTATTTTTCCTTTGTATTTTCGCACTGCTGGTTAGCAATACCACAGCTTGTCTTGCAAGCAGACTGACAGGAAGTCTGGCATTCGCCGCATCCGCCGTTCTTAGCACTGTCACACAGGTTACGAGTTTCGATAGTTTTAATGTGTTCCATAGTAACTCTCCTCTCAAAAAAATAATACAATAAATTGTAACACTTTTACGGGATTCAGTCAATGGACTTTGCCTTGATTTGTGTACCGCAAAGAATTATAATATTTACACAGAGTTTTATTTAACCGGGAGAAAAATATGATGTCAGCAAAACCTGCCGAAAACCCTCTGGGCACACAGCCGGTAAAATCTTTAATATGGAAGTATTCGCTGCCGGGCATTGCCAGCCAGCTTATTAACTCTGCCCATAATATTGTGGACCAGATTTTTATTGGCTGGGGGATTAATGATCTGGGTATTGCTGCTACCAATGTTACATTCCCGTTCACGACCATGATGACAGCAATTTCTGCACTTATCGGTATGGGTGCATCCGCAAGTTTCAGCATACTTCTGGGTCGCAAAGAGCCTGAAAAAGCGGCGGATTACCTGGGAAATGCTATAACTATGATGAGCGTCGTGAGTGTTGTTATTGCAGCATTCAGTCTGCTTTTTCTGAAACCGGTACTTTATCTTTTCGGAGCGACTGATTTAATTATGGAGTATGCGTACCCATATGCAAAAATCATCTGTATCGGAATTCCTTTCGGAATTTTTGCATCTGGAATGTCATATTTTATACGTGCTGACGGAAGTCCGAATTATGCCAGTGTGATGCTTCTTTCAGGTGCAGTTTTTAATATGGTATTCGACCCGGTATTTCTGTTTGTGTTTGATATGGGAATGGCCGGTGTTGCATTGGCAACGGTATTGGGACAGGTGCTTTCATTTGTGCTGGCGGTTATTTATATACTGCGCAGGCTGAAGACAGTGGAACTGATAAAAAAGAATTTCATGGTAAGAGCAGCTATTGTAAAATCTGTGTTTGCCCTTGGAATTGCAACATTTACCACTCATGTACTCAATACAGCAGCACAGATAATTCAGATGAATGGTCTGAGAACATACGGTGCCATGTCTGTCTTTGGCAGTGAAGTGGTTCTGACTGCTTCAGGTGCAGTTGCCAAACTGACAATGGTATTTCTGGCCAGCGTCATCGGTATAGCCTTGGGATGCCAGCCTATCATCGGTTACAACCTGGGCAGCAGACGGTACGGCAGGGTGAAAGAGACTTATCTGACAGCCCTGAAATATGGCACAATAATAGCCGCAGCATCTTATCTGACACTGCAGCTGTTTCCGGGGACTATTCTTAAGATTTTCGGATCTGAGGATCCGCTGTTTTATGAGTTTGCCACCCATTATATAAAAATTTTCTTCGGGGTATTGTTCCTTAACGCACTGCAGCCGGTAACGTCGATTTTCTGCACGGCAGTGGGAAAAGCCAAGCTTGGATTCTGGATGGCGGTGCTCCGCCAGGGACTTCTGATGATTCCAATTATGCTGATTCTGCCGCGGTTTATAGGTCTGGATGGCGTGCTCTGGGCAGGGGTGCTGTCTGACCTGGGTGCAGCAATATTTGTACTGTTTATAGGAAGCAGGCAGGTAAAGGAACTGAACCGGCTTGAAAAAGAAAATACATAGTAAAAAAGGCACTCACTTCATGTGGGTGCCTTGAATGTTTTTTGACTTATTAAATCACCATCTGTATGAAACTCCACAGAAGTTTGAATCCGTAGAAGATAATTACAAGGCCGCAGACAACGTTGATGATGCGCAGAGTCTTGTCAGTAAATCTTGCACTGAAGAGTGAAATAATTGTGGAAATGGAAAGGAACCACAGTACAGATGCACTTGCAAAACCTGCCACAAAGAACAGGTCAGTGCCTGCAGGCAAGGTTGCCTTGAATGCACCCAGCATCATTGAACCGTCGATGAGTGCCTGTGGATTGAACCATGTAACAACGCAGGCAGTAGTGATGACTTTTCCTATTGGTATATCAACCTTTGTACTTGTGTCCATGGAATCCTTTGCACGGACAAGGCCCAGGCCTATCCAGAGCACTATCAGGCTGCCGATGAGCAGAATTGCCATTTCAAGCAGTGGTGATGCACTCATAATAGCACCTACACCGAAGAAACATGCCATGCCCAGTGTAACATCAAAGAAAATAACAATCAATGCAGTAGCGTAAACTCTTCTGCGCGGCTGAGTCAGCGCTGTGTTGATTACAAATAAGTTTTGCAGGCCGATGGGAGCAACATATGCCAGACCCATGGTAAGCCCCTGAAGATAAATATCCATTCTTTTCTCCTTAAAATAAACTTGCTCTTTTTTTAGTACTTGATATAATTGTAATATCATCAGGCGATAAAATCAAGAACGCAAATTAAAATAACCAAGTAATAAAAAACTTACTTAGAACTGAAAAAGGAGGGCCTCAGATGATAGAAACTCATTACGACTGTCCGTGTCTGGAAAAATGTCCGCTTAACTACACTATGTCAATTATCGGCGGGAAATGGAAAATGCAGATAATCTGTGCTCTGAACAATCAGGGTACTTTGCGCTATAATGAACTTCGGCGTAAACTTGACGGAATATCCAACACAGTTCTTGCCAATTCGCTCAAAGAACTGGAGGAGCAGGGGCTGATAGTACGCAATGAATATCTGGAAGTGCCTGTCAGGGTGGAATATTCCACAACTGAAATGTGCGACAAGCTGATGCCGATTCTTGAGCAGCTCAGCGAATGGGGAGAGGAGATGATGAGATGAGATTAATATCATGGAATGTAAACGGTCTCAGAGCCGTTATGGGAAAAAACTTCATGGAGTTTTTCAATGAAACAGATGCAGATGTTTTTTGCCTGCAGGAAACCAAACTTCAGGCGGGACAGATTGAAATGGACCTGCCCGGCTATCATCAGTACTGGAATTATGCCGATAAAAAAGGCTACTCGGGCACTGCGATTTTTACGAAGAAAGAACCTCTGTCAGTAGCTTACGGCATCGGCATAGACGAGCACGACCACGAAGGACGCGTAATCACACTGGAGTTTGAAGATATTTATGTAGTGACTGTCTACACACCAAACTCTCAGGATGAACTGAAACGTCTGGAGTACCGCATGAAGTGGGAAGATGATTTCCAGGCCTATATAAAAGAGCTTGAAATGTCGAAACCTGTGGTTTTCTGCGGTGACCTCAACGTAGCCCACAAGGAAATCGACCTGAAGAATCCTAAGACAAACCGCCGCAATGCCGGCTTTACTGACGAAGAACGCGGCAAGATGAGCCAGCTCATTGATGCAGGTTTCATCGATACTTTCAGATATTTTTATCCTGACCAGGAAGGCATTTACTCCTGGTGGTCATACCGTTTCAAAGCACGTGAAAAGAATGCAGGATGGAGAATAGACTACTTCATAACTTCCGGTTCTCTGGCTGACCGTCTGGCCGGTGCGAAGATTCACACCGATGTTTTCGGTTCGGACCACTGTCCGGTAGAACTGGAGTTAAAGGATTTATAGGGAGGAAAAAACATGAAAAATATAGGTTTTATAGGCATGGGCAATATGGCTCAGGCCCTTGCAAAAGGTTTTATAGGAACAGGAACAGTTCCTGCTGAATATGTTTTTGCATATGCTCCCAATCAGGAGAAACTGGCCGCAAATGCCCAGAAAATCGGTTTTACACCTTGCCGTAGTCTCCGCGAACTGGCTGCTGTGTGTGATACTCTGATCATGGCATGTAAGCCTTATCAGATAGAATCTGTTCTCGGCGAACTTGGCGGGGCAATAATCGGCAAGGCTCTGATTTCTGTGGCTGCAGGCTGGGATTATGATAAATACGCAGAATACCTGCCGGAAGGAGTCGCTGTTCAGTATATAATGCCAAACACACCGGTGGCTGTAAGCTCCGGAGTAATCCTGATGGAAGAAAAAAACAGCCTTATTCCTGAGGAAAGAGAACAACTCATGTATGTTCTCAGCAGTGTAGGAGGCTGCGTGGAACTGCCTTCACATCTTATGAATGCAGGAATGGCGATTTCAGGCTGCGGGCCTGCTTTCTTCGATATGATTATTGAAGCTCTCGGTGATGGCGGTGTAAAAAATGGCCTTCCACGGGACAAGGCTTATCACCTGGCAGCAGCAACAATGGCGGGGACTGCAATACTTTTTCTGGACAGCGGAATGCATCCGGGACAGCTTAAAGATCAGGTGTGTTCCCCTGCAGGCACTACAATCCGCGGTGTAGCAGCGCTGGAAGAAGCGGGAGTACGCTCAGCATTTATCAAAGCTGTTGATGCAACTATGAAAAAATAAAAAAACTTTAAAATTTTACTTGGCTAAATAAGGAAACAGTAGTATAATATATCCATCGGCGGCTTATGCGGTGCCGGCGAAATTTTACGAAAAGAGGTACAGACCAATGGACTATAAAGGAACAAAAACAGAAGCTAATTTATGGGCTGCATTCGCAGGCGAATCACAGGCCAGAAACAAATATACATATTTTGCAAGCGTAGCTAAGAAGGAAGGCTACGAACAGATTGCAGCAATTTTCCTCGCTACAGCAGATAACGAAAAAGAACACGCTAAACTGTGGTTCAAAGAACTTGGAGAATTAGGGGACACTGCTCAGAACCTCCTCCACGCTGCAGAAGGCGAAAACTATGAATGGACTGACATGTATGCAACATTTGCAAAGGAAGCAGAAGAAGAAGGCTTCAACGCTTTGGCAGCTAAATTCAGACTCGTAGCAGCGATCGAAAAAACTCACGAAGAAAGATACAGAGCACTTCTCAACAACGTTGAAATGAAGGCTGTATTTGAAAAAGCTGAAGAAGCTATCTGGGAATGCAGAAACTGCGGACACCTTGTAATGGGCAAGAAAGCTCCTGAAATCTGTCCTACATGCAACCACCCACAGGCTTATTTCGAAGTGAGAAAAGAAAACTATTAATTTTTGATTATTAGGTTAAGGCTTTACAGGCTCCTGCGACGGCAGGGGCCTTGCTTTTTTAGAAACGGTGATTACTATGAGCAAAGGTTTTTTGGAAACACCACTTGGTATACTTGAAATTGTGGCAGAAAGTGGTAAAACAGTAAGGATTGATTTAATGCGCGGCGAAGCGGATTGTGTTGAAACTTGTCAAAACGTAGCGGATGAGTGTGCAATCAAAGAGGCAAAGAAGCAGCTTACCGAATATTTCGATGGCAGCAGACAGGATTTTGACCTGGATACTGAGCTCCGCGGCACAGATTTTCAGAAAGCAGTCTGGACTGTACTTAAGGCCATACCTTACGGCAGAACCTTGAGCTACGCAGAAGTTGCGGCAGCGGCAGGGAAACCGAAAGCTCAGAGGGCTGCGGGAAATGCAGTGGGAAAGAATCCTTTGCTCATAGTAGTGCCATGCCACAGAGTTATCAAGGCAGACGGAAGTCCGGGAGGCTTCAGTTCAGGCATTGATGCCAAAATAATTTTGCAGAAAACGGAGGGAATTCTCTGATGGAATATATAGGCGATGTTTTTTATGATTACGGCGGAGGGCTTTATGCAAACATAACCAACCAGTGCCCATGCAGATGCGAGTTCTGTATCAGGGATATGGTGGACTCTCTTGGCGATGCTGACAGCCTCTGGCTGAAGAGAGAGCCGTCACTGGAAGAAATTTTTGAGCTGCTGGGAGAGTGGAATCTGAATAAGTACAGCGAGCTGGTTTTCTGCGGCTACGGAGAGCCTACTGCAAGACTTGACGACCTTCTGGCAGTGGCAAAGCATGTAAAAACAAACTATAATATTAAGGTGCGCATAAATACCAACGGCCTTGCTGACCTGCTCAACGGCAGGGAAACGGCACCGGAGCTCGCAGGCGTGATAGATGCTGTGTCAATCAGCCTCAACACTTCAGATGGGGCTAAATATGATGCCCTTTGCCATCCGGTTTATGGAGAAGATGCTTTCGGAGAAATACTGGAATTTACCCGTAAAGTGAAAGAATATGTGCCCGATGTGACAATGTCAGTTGTAGGCGGCACAATCCCGGCAGTAGACGTTGAAAAATGCCGCAGAATCGCCACAAATGATCTGGGCGTAAAATTCAGGGTCAGATAAAAATCAGAAAGAGGTAAGGGAAAGAGATGAAAAAAGAAGTTTTCAATTACGAAAGCAAACTCAATGTATACAACGTTGATACAAACAGGTGCGGACGTCCGGCAGGACTGCTCCGGGAAATGCAGCAGTGCGGCTCAGTGCAGATGGCAACCGAAAAACCTTCATATGATGAATTGCTTGATGAAGGCAAAGCACTTATGCTCAGCCGCCTTGATATGGTGCTGCATGAAGATGTTTACCTGGAAGAGCCGATTCAGGTTTATACATGGCCGTGTCCGAGTACAAGGGCAACTTTTCTGAGAAATTATATGGTAAAGAAAGAAGGCAGAATTGCTGCGGAAATTTCCAGCCAGTGGACTCTGGTGGGAGTGGAAAACCGCAAAATTATGAAGGTGGGAGATATTGACCTCTCCAACTACACCCATGATGAGTATAAGGAAGTTCTGACCAGCACCAAGATGAAGATTACGAAGGAGCAGGCTGATGCCATGGAAGAAGTGGGCAGCAAGCAGGTGCTCCTCAGCGACTGTGACTATAACGGCCACATGAACAATACTTATTCACTGGACATGCTCTGCGACTATATTCCTGAGCTCTATGAGACAAAGTACAGGGTGTCCTATGTGCGCATTCATTTCGGCAATGAAGCTCCGGTGGGTACTAAAGTCATCATAAAAAGACTGAAAACTGAGGATGGAAAGTACCTTTTCCAGACTTTCCGCGAAGACGGCCAGCTCAATGTAGAGGCTGAAATTGGCCTGGTGGAAAGATAGCAGATATATAGAATGATAAAATCCGCAGCATTAATGCCGCGGATTTTTTAATGGTCTGATTTTTATTTTAATACCAGTCTACTGCTTCGCCGTATTCTGATTCTGAAAGTTCTTTCGTACTGCCGTCCTTGATTGTGTAAACATAGTAGCGGTACTGGTCGGTGTATTCACCGTAGTAGATTTTGCTTGATGTGCAAAGATCAATGGTTGTATTGGAACCCAGTTCGAGAATAACCTGAGGGTCTTTGCCGCTGAGGCTGGATTTATAGAATGTATAGCCTCCTGTGTACCAGTCAAGAACTCTGTAGATTAAAGAACTGCTGCCTGCTACAGGGCGGCTTGCACCTTCGATAGTTCTGATGAGCTTCTTGGTCTTGCAGTCAAAAACTGCGATGTAGTCACCGCCTGCGAAGCTGTGTCCGTAGATGTAACGGCTGCTTCCGCTGTTGTTTTCAAGAGGTTCAACAGGGAAATTCTTATCGTGAGTAGTGATTTTCTTGGTTTCCAGATTCATGGAACAAAGCTTGTCCACAGGGTTTCCGTCCGGATCGGAACCGCTTCTTGAGAAGAAAAGTCTGCCGTTGTAAACCTTAAGCAGTGTGATGTATCCTGCATAGTCTTTGACAGCGATGCTCTTGACAGTCTTGCGGTTCTTGCCTGTGTCGCTTACAGAGTGGATGCGGACTTTTGTGCTGTCAGTAAATTCATATCCGTCTGCTGCAAGATTCCATGTTGCATAGTAAACCTTGGAACCGTTGTAGAGAATGCGTCCGTCCATATGATATTCGTCGTTGTTGTAGGATGCAAGTTTTACTTTTTTACTCTTGGTGCTCTTCTTTGCAGAATAGTAAAGCGTTGATTTGGTGTAATCGGAATTGGATTCAGTCCAGAAATATCCGTCGCCTATTTTAACTTTGCCGTCTACGCCGTAACCTGGAGTTCCGGCATAATACTTTGCTGCAGCAGCGTCAGCCTGCGCCGGCATCATGGCGAAAACCATGAGCAGGATGATTGTCACAGCAACGATTGCTTTGAAATGTCTTGAAGTGAGTAAATTGTTCATAGGGGAGCTTCCTCCGTGTTTGTTTCTTAATTAAGTTATATATTATGGAAGCAGTGGAAGTCAATGGAAAAGTAGCGGAAATAAATAAAAAAGAGACTTTTTTAAAGCCTCTTTTCAGATGTTGCTATTCAATTGACTTCAGCGACTCGGTCATGCTGATTTTCTGCAGTCTGAAGTACATTACGAAGTTGACTATTCCTGCAAATATGAAGGTCATAATCACAGCGTAAACATAGCTGATTGGCAGTACGTGAATGTCGAAATACATCAGGTCAATCTTTACCTGACCCATTACGAACTGGTTCAGCCAGCTGCCGAGAGGCAGGCCTACCAGAGCCGAAACTGCTGTGAGCACCAGGTTTTCGCGGAATACATAGGCCGATGTTTCTTTAGGATAGAAGCCAAGAACCTTGATGGTTGCAATTTCGCGGATTCGCTCTGTGATGTTTATGTTTGTCAGATTGTAAAGCACTATGAATGCCAGAGCTCCTGCACAGATAATTACCAGCAGGATTACGGCGTTGAGGCCTTCAAGGGTTGTTGCTACACGTTCTTTGAAGTCCATGGTCACTGAAACTGCAGCCACATTATCTGCGTTCATCAGCTTGGCACCGCCACCATACGGGTCTTCTACTTTGCCGTCTTCGCCAGGAATGCCCTTGACGAAGGCTGCGTTGGTTTCCAGGTCACCGTAGAAATCTTCATAAGTTTCGTCGTTGATGTAGAAGTAATTGTTTACATAGTTTTCGCAGATGCCGGAAACTGTGGCAGTCAGCTCTTTTTTGTCACTGTCCATTATGGTCAGCTGGTCACCGACATCCACTTTCATCATGCGGGCCAGATTGGTATTTATGATGCACTGGCCTTTTTCAGGATATGCAAGGGGCTGGCCGTCCTCAGTGTGAAGCTCAACGAATTTACCGAAAGGATCATCGTTTTTCGCCACAACCATGTTTACAGTTTTGATTGTGCCGTTTGCATGGGCATCTGCAGTGATGGTGTAGAGGAAAAGAGCGTCAGACACTGTATCAGTGTTTTCTTCAAGGAATTCAGCTCTTTCGTCCTCGCTTATATCTTTGTCAAAAGTTACAGTATAGTCTACGAAGTAAATTTCTTCGTACTGTTTAGGTACTACAGTCCTGATGGTATCGCCGATACCGAAGCCAGCAACCAGAAGGGCCGTACAGCCGCAGATTCCAAGAACCATCATGAAAAATCTCTTCTTGTAGCGGAAAATATTTCTCATGGATACTTTGTGGAGGAACTGCAGTCTGTTCCAGATGAAAGGAATCTTTTCAAGCAGGATTCTCTTGCCAAGGGCCGGAGCCTTAGGTCTGATAAGCTGTGCAGGAACTTCTGAAAGTTCTCTGTAGCAGGAATACATTGTAGCACCCAGGGCGCATATCAGAGCAACAGCGATACATGCTCCGCCTATTTTCCAGTTAAGCACAAATGTAAGTGGTGCGAAACCGTACATCATGCTGTAAGCCACCCAGATTACGTAAGGGAAGAGGTAGGAGCCTGCAAAAAAGCCTATGACTCCGCCCACCAGTGCAGCACTGGACGAGTAGAAAATGTACTTTCTGAGGATTTGTCCTTTGCTGTAGCCCAGGGCTTTGAGAACGCCGATCTGGGTTCTCTGTTCATCAATCATTCTTGTCATGGTGGTCATTACCACAAGGGCAGCCACCAGGAAGAAAAATACAGGGAATATCTTGGCAAGACCTGCAACGATGGCAGTGTCACTGTCGAAGCACACATAGCCGATGTTTGTGTCTCTGCCAAGCACATATGTGTCAGGATTTTCGATGTCTTCGATTTCGTCGCGGGCATCGTCCAGTTCTTCTTCCGCATCAGCAAGTTCTTTTTTTGCATCAGCAATTTCTTTTTTTCCGTCGGCGATTTCGCGTTTGCCGTCGGCTATTTCTTTCCTGCCGTCGGCAACTTCTTTTTTGCCGTCAGCGATTTCTTTTTCAGCATCTTCTATGGCAGCAAATCCGTCGGCCACTTCTTTTTCGCCATCTTCTATCTGAATGCGGCCTTCCTCAAGTTCAGCCCATGCTGCCTCAAACTGAGCGTCGGCTTCTGCTTTTGCAGCTTCGTACTGCGCATAGTACTGAGCATAGAAAGGTGTGCCTTTTGCAGGTTCAATGCTGGCAAGAAGTTCTTCCAGCCGGGCATCGGCATCTGCCTTTTCATGATTGTACTGAGCAAGACCTTCTTCATAGTCTGCGCGGGCTTTTTCAAGATCCGCCCGGGCATCTTCAAGCTTCTGCTGGTTTTCTTCAAGCTCTTTTTCGCCGTCTGCCAGTTTTTTCTCAGCGTCACGGAGCTCTTTTTCTGCATCCTTAAGTTCTCCTTCGCCGTCTGCCAGCTCTTTTTCTGCGTCTGCAAGCTCAATTTTAGCGTCTGCAAGCTTTTCTTCGGCCTCTGCAAGTTCTTCATTGGCTTCTGCCATTATATCGTCATAGCGGCCGTTTGCGCTGTTTTCCAGAGCAATTTCAAGAGGTTTTTCAATTGCATCCACGGCATCGTTATATTCGTCGCTGAAAATCACGCCGTCAGCATCTGCGTCCACATACATTTCTGTATAGTAGTCAGCATTCCAGCCATCTTCATTGAGGTAGAGGAAAAATGACACGGTGCCGCTGCCAAGGGAAGTGGAGCCGCGTTCGTAATTCATATACAGAGATGAGCGGGAAATACCGGTGATGGTATATTCTTTATAAGCAAGAAATTCTTCTGCATCTTCGTCATCTGTGGCACTTGTTTTTACTATGGTAATAGTTTTGCCGATGTCGCCTTCGCTGAAAAACCATGGGTCTGCCAGACATTCATTGCCTTTTTCCGGAAGTCTGCCGGCCCGCAGGTCAATGGTGTTGATGGTGTCATTTATGGTGTGAATTTTGGCAACCACATCACCGGCCTGGCTGTCTGAAATATTGACAACAGCATCAGTGGACCAGGAACCGATTACGTTGTTCACACCGTCAACCGCAGCGATTTCTTTTATATTTTCCTCTTCAAAACCCAGAGTGGAAATCAGCTGGAAGTCGAAAAGATTGTGTTCTTTTATGTATTTGTCACCTGTCACCAGGAAAGCCTCTCTGGAGACTTTAAGGCCTGAGAAAAAGCCTACTCCAAGAGCCACAATGGCCAGGATGGCGGCCCAGCGGCTGAAACTGCCGCGGATTTCCCGGAAGGTGGACTTTCGCATCATGTTCTTCATCAGTTGTCCAGCCTTTCTACCATTCAATGTTTTCAACAGGTACGCGGTTTTCATTGAGTTCCACGGAGGAAACAGTACCGTTCTTTACGTGGATGATGCGGTCTGCCATAGGGGCAATGGCAAGGTTATGTGTAATGATTACAACGGTCATGCCTGTTTCGTGGGCTGTGTCCTGCAGAAGCTTGAGGATTGCCTTGCCTGTGTTGTAGTCCAGGGCACCTGTAGGTTCGTCACAGAGGAGGAGTTTAGGGTTCTTGGCCAGGGCGCGGGCAATGGCCACGCGCTGCTGCTCACCGCCGGAAAGCTGGGCAGGGAAGTTATTGAGTCTGTCAGCGAGACCTACTTTTTCAAGGGCTTCCCGGGAGTCCATAGGATTCTTGCAGATCTGGGTTGCCAGTGAAACGTTTTCCACAGCAGTCAGGTTCTGTACCAGATTGTAGAACTGGAAAACGAAACCGATTTCGTGGCGTCTGTATGTAGTCAGCTCCTTGGGGGAGTAGCCGGAGATTTCGCTGCCGTCAAGGTAAACATGGCCATCTGTAAGAGAGTCCATGCCGCCCAGAATATTGAGGAGAGTGGTTTTGCCGGCGCCTGAAGGTCCGACGATAACGCAGATCTCTCCTTTTTCTATTTCAAAAGATGCATCGCGGAGCGCGTCAATAGTCACTTCGCCCATCTGATAAGTCTTTTTTACATGCTCGAATTTTACAAAAGACATTCGTACTTCTCCTTTAAGTATCGGGATATTTTGTTTGTGCTCAATATGTCTGCACAATAGGATTTGAGCGGTTTCCGCAGGAGCGGTAAATGTCGGCTGATTAAGAAGCGAATGTGAGCAGCCAAGAAATCGGCATTGTCTGAGCCAAAGGCGAGTTTGCCGGTTTCTCTGCGAACAGAGCTTTGTATCACTGCCGACACCCGCGACGAGGACTTAGCGAAAGTCCTGATTGGGTAGGCATATTGAGCACAGATAAAACAATCTGTAATTTAACGGCAAATATTATATCATATTCCCGTGTTTTTTAAAAGGAAAAGTCTGCGCCTCCATGCGGAAAAAATTGTAAAGAAAGCAAAAATTAGCAGAATCATAGCACCGGCTGAAATCCATGGCAAAAATGTCTTATTGACAACAAGCATTTTCACCATTGCGGAAAGAAGCAGCCCTGCCGGTATAGAGGTGAGAATTCTGCAGAAAGAATCATTATAATTCACCGGGCCACATACATAGTAGGCCATGACCGGCAGTGCCACCGGCAGCCCGCCAAGACACAATCCCGAAGACAGAGCCACCGAATAGCCTGCAAGAACAGCACCTGCAGCCTGCCCACTGCAGAACATGGTGATTTCAGCCAGAAAGAGGAGCCAGATACAGCTGCTGTAAATTCCTCTGAAAATTCCCAGCAGAGCAGCTGCTGCCGGACCGGCACACAG
>JAFQHT010000119.1 GCA_017397825.1 Bacillota bacterium
TATTCTTCTTGTTTTCATTCAGTGGTCCAACCTTGTGAACATTTTTCTTTTTAGCCATATGAAAAGCCTCCTATGATAATTTGATTTTACCATAGAAGGCTTAGTTCTTTTAGATATTTACAGACTTTTTTTCACAGTCTCCATTAATCAGAACCGGGTTATCATCACCCTCCCACTTAATGGAATATGGCGGATTTGAAACGATAACTTCAAACGGTTCTTCATCCCAATGTTGCGGAGATAATAAAGTATCTTCGTGAGCAATATCAAACTTATCAAAATCAATGTCATGCAGGAACATATTGATTCTACACAGGTTATATGTAGTCAGGTTGATTTCCTGACCGTAGAACCCCTGACGTACATTGTCCTTACCAAGAATTTTTGCAGCCTTCAGAAGCAGGGAACCGGAACCGCAGGCAGGGTCATAAACCTTATTCACTTCTGTTTTGCCGGCAACTGCAATTCGTGTGAGCAGTTCGGAAACATCCTGAGGGGTAAAGAATTCACCACCGCTTTTACCCGCATTGGAAGCATACATACTCATTAAGTACTCATACGCATCGCCAAAAGCATCAATAGAATTATCCTTATACTTACCAAGCTTCATGTTGGCAACACCATCCATCAGCTTAACCAGGTTAGCATTTCTCTTGGCAACTGTCGCACCCAGCTTATTGCTATTTACATCAATGTCATCAAACAGACCTGCAAAATTACTTTCACTTTCACTGCCCTTTGCAGATTCTTCAATGTTATTAAAGATTTTTTCCAAGGTCATATTGAGATTTTCATCACCAGCCGCATTCTTCTTCACATTGCCAAAAAGCTCAGATGGAAGAATAAAGAATCCCTTGGTCTTTACAAGGTCTTCTCGTGCCTGTTCAGCCTCTTCATCGGAAAGTTCTGCATAATTGAAACCTGTATTTCCAGCTTCTTCTTCACCATCATTTATATAATTCGTGAGGTTTTCTGAGATATAACGATAGAACATCATTCCAAGTACATAAGACTTGAAATCCCAGCCATCTACGCTGCCTCTCAGTTCATCTGCAATCGCCCATATTGCGCGGTGCAGTTCGTCACGTTCCTGTTCTTTTCTTAAATCAGCCATCTACTTTTCTCCTTGGTATCCTTCATTTCATTATTAGCTTTATTTATTGCCTCAACAAATTCGTCTAAAAGAACATTTACTTTCGTTTCTTTAACCGTTAAATTAAACATATTACATATTTTATTTTTAAATTCTAACATAGCCGTTTTAAGTGTGTCATGGTTTCCAAGATTTATTCCAACCCTTGATTTATCCACTGCACAGGAATTAAATTTTGGATTATTAAAATTAAATCCTGGAATGAAAATATTCGTATAATCATTACGCATTATCCACGCTGCTCCCATTTCATTCAAGCAAGCAGGGCTCTCTAAATAATTGTCAGAAAATAAAAACAGCATTAGCACATTTGAATATATATGTTCTCTTAAGTAATCATATATAGATGCATCTAATGGTATTTTATGAAGTGGATGTGACGAATATATTAGCTGATTATCCTTCACACCTAATCCAACTATAAAATCACGTAAAGCATTACCATATAAAATATCATCTGACTTATGACTTAAAAAAATAAGTGCTTCTTCCCGTACCACTGGAGCATCTTTCATAGTCGAAATGTAATCACCATAGTATTCTAGCTTCTCAATGAAAAGTTGTCCGTCCTGTGGTGCCATAACATCTTTCCAAAAAAAATCATCTTCATGAATATTCCATTCTTCGCCTAGAACATTACATCCTCTCCGTATAACATCATAAATTTGCTTAGTGTCACCAAATAGTTTTTCTACTTCCAAGGCATTTTTCATTTCTAAAATATATTTTTGAATCCATTTTTTCTTCATTTTTAAAGTCCTTCTTTTTTCTAATATTATTTTACCCTTCCACAAACTCCATCACATCGCCGATATCTGCCTGCAACGCATCACAGATTTTTTTCAGCACTGCTAGGGATACTTCTTCGTCCCGGTTCAGTTTGGTCATGGTGTTTGGCGCAATGCCTGTGAGCCTTCTTAAATCGGCCTTGCTCATTTTTTTATCGATGAGCAGCTTCCATAGTTTGTTGTATGATACTGACATCTTTCTGCCTCCGTCTATGTAAAAATACAATTCATGCTTATCGCAATTTATGACTTTATTTTACTAAATTCGACACCACAATACAAGAAGAAAAACTCGCAATTTCTTGCGAGTTTCTATAATGACTAAGTATTATCTTTTACACATCTTTTGCATGGTTTCAACCCCTGCCTCTTTGCTTCCTCAGCATCAATCATGTGTACATCGTTTAAACCACTGCAATGAGGGTTTTTGTGATATATCATCCCTTTTTCTGTTGCATATACGACTTTCTGTGAAACAATATTCATGTTCATCACTTGTCCCAAATATGTAACATCCTGAGGAAATGCGTTGCAATGCCGCGTAAGTTCGGAATTCATGGTTTGTTCCAGCCTGCGATACGGTTCCTGGTATTTCAAAAGACTCAATACAAACAACAATTGTATAAAGCTGCTCTCTGTCCCCTTTTTAAACTCTTTAAGACTTTCCATTCCTCTTTTTGCTTTGTAATTATAGATTCTTCCGCCATGAGCAGCCATATTTCGATAATCAATGCAGAAGGACAATGTTTCCATCATCAAAGTGCGAGCCTGTTCCTCTGTAATGCCTAGTTTCTCCAAATCATACAGACGATGCGCCATAGCAGCAAGTTCAGGGCCTTTAAATTGATCTATAAAGTTTACCATGGTACTAAAATAAATGCTTTTAAATAGTATCCACGGAGGTACTATACCATGTGCAGTCTTATAATGATGTATAGGATCCTTATCAGTATCAAGAGTCTTCCTCATTGTTTCGAGCAGGCCTGTTAAGGTAAATCTTGGTATGCGTTTACGTCTGTTCTGATAATTTCTGTACCGAAGATATTCATCTTGGTGAGTTCCAAAAGCACTTGCTACAACATCTGAGGCTTGTTCTTTAATATGCTCTTCAAGGTCCTGCATCGCAGCCATTACACCGTTTCTAAGGCTTTTATCAAAAGTATACAAAGATAGAATCTGCTCGAAAGTAACCCCAGACCGATATGATTTTTCTTCCCCTACAGTAATAAAATATGGAGCCCTGTAGCTTTTAATTAGGTTTGAATATCCACATAGCTGTAGCATCTCTTCCGCATACTTATCATCGGATATAATCAAGTTTTGATTTTTTAATTTTTTCACCTGTTCTTCAGGTGTTGTATATCTAATATCATCCATACCTCTACTCCTATAAACAAAAAGGCCCCTGAGAACTCTGTTCTCGGGACCTTTTGTGACCGCACAGCAGTCATTCACTAATTAGTGATATTATAGCATACTCAGAATTCTTGTCAAGTATTCATCAATATTAAATTTCTTTGCTGATATACTCCATCCTCTATCCCCTCATTGAAACAACACTCATTCACAATCTCCCCGTAGCTTACACCCAGTAGTTCTGCTCCCCGCTGCATGCTGATTTCTTCTTCGTTGATTGCTCTGTATACCAGCTGTTTAAACAGCATAGGCTGTTCTGCCTGTATTCTGACAGGCTCGTTCTTTCGCCACCCCATGCTGCTTGCGCGCATATAAAATTCTTTTGCCGCACTGTCAGTTACTATTCCTGCAAGCTGTGCTCTTTTAGTAAGAAGCATCATTGAAATACCATATTCGCGGCATATTATCTCCATGTCTTTGCTAATAAAGCTGCGGCGAATACCAAGTTCTCTTACTGCATCTTCCGTTGGAAAAAGAAAAGCTCCGCTGATAGCAGTAGCGCGTTCTTCCACTTCTTTCTCGCTCATGTCTTCCGGCCATCTGAACAAAAGATGTGCAAGTTCATGGGCAATAGTTGAACGGTTACGTTCGGGTGACATAAATGCGTTATACATAACATATGGTCTGTCATTAACAGTTCCGTTGATACCTGAAAACTTATCACTGCTGCCTTTGAACTCCAGAAGGAGAATCCCCTTATTCTCTAAAGTATAAGCAATATCCGGTACAGGACCTGCCGATGGAATATTAAGATATCTGCGCATTGCAATGCCGTCTTCTTCAGGATTATCACCGAGTTTCAGTCCATGGCAACCTGGTGCCTCTGCAAGCACTTCGCCACCAAGAATCTCTATGACAGTAAAGAATCTGCCCAGATATTCTTCAGCATATTCTCTGACAAATTCCTGCTCCTTCTGCGACATTGAACTGTTCTTACGGAACTCACCATGACAGAAATCCAGCTTTTCATTACGAACCTTAAGAAAATCTGATACGCGGACTTCCAGCACTTCTGCCAGCCTTTTTAAAATATCCATATCGGGCTTTCTGTTCCCACTCTCGTAATTGGAAATGGCCATTGGTGTAAGTCCGGCCAGTGTTGCCAGCTCCTTTTTAGAAAAACCTTTTTTCAGTCTGTAGTATTTCAGATTCTTTTCAAACACCTTACCGCCACTCCTTTCTGTTTATATTTTATCACATTTTATCAAAAAGTAAACACCTTATCTGCCGCAAGTTCCGACATTTTTCGACATCATCTTATGTGTTAATGCTGTGTAGAATATATAATAGATGCAAGTCTCCCTCATCTCCGTTTTTTATTGCAATCCGCAGTATTTTACAGTAAAATATTAAATAACAACCGGAAGGGGGCAAAACGATATGAATAATGAAAAAATAAAGGTTCTTCCGGCAGGAGTGCCTTTTGCAGCGGCCGGCGCGGTATGGTTCGTGCTTGCTATGATTCTGCCGGTTTATAAACTTTCCATGGTAATTATAATTTCAGTTATTGCTGCAGCAGTCTGCGGCCTGCTCATTGCGAAAAGGAACAAGCAGCTGGCTCTGCTTCCGCCTCCGCCGACAGTAAAGGTCCGCGCAGAGGAACTGGCAAAGAAGCTGGACGAAGGCAGAGATGTTTTACTGGCCAAAGCACCTGAAGTTGCAAGCTCTCAGGTACGGGCTTCCATCACTTCAATTGCTGCTACTCTTGAAAAGATTGCTGATGAAGTTGAAGCAGACCCTAAAGACAGAAACAAGGCCCGCAAGCTGGCTAACCACTATGTGGGAATGCTTGCTGAGCTTGTGGACAAATACCTGCTCATGCAGAAACAGGCTGCTGACGGAATCAACATCACCACATCTATGGCGAAGATTGAAGAGGGACTTGCCGGTGCGGATGCAGCACTGAAAAAAGTTCTGGACGACCTTTTCACCGACGAGGCTATGGAAGTTTCCGCAGACATTGCTGTCCTTGAAAACCTGCTTAACATGGAAACTGCCGAAGTCAACAAAATGGACTTCAGCGTTCTTGAATAACCTGTAAGTATATTAAGTACATTGTGTAATATGGAGGATAAAAAAATGACAGATCAGATTAAAGTTGATGAATTAAAATTAGAAGTTCCTACTCTTACAATCGGTGATGTTGCCGCAGCTGAAGCACCTGCTCCCGTTGAAGAAGCTCCTGCTGAACCTGTAAAGGAAATCGCCATTGAGGACAGAATCGAGCTTACACCTGAAGAACAGAAGGTTGTGGATGAATTTATCCAGAAAATCGACCTGACAAATACAAATCACATTCTGCAGTACGGTTCCGATGCTCAGCAGAAAATGGCTGATTTCTCCGACACTGCCCTCGAAAGCGTAAGAACCAAGGATCTTGGCAAAGTCGGCGACTCACTTGTGGACCTGGTATCAGAACTTAAAGGTTTCAGTGCTCTCGAGGAAAAGAAAGGCTTCTTCGGCCTCTTCAAAAAAGTTGCTGATCCGCTTACACAGCTGAAGACCAAGTATGCAAAGGCTGAAAGTAACGTAGAAAAAGTAGTTGAAGTTCTGGAAGGCCATCAGGTTACCCTTACAAGAGACATCGCAGTTCTCGACGAACTTTTCAAGGCAAATGCCACCAATTTCAAACAGCTTTCCATGTACATCGTTGCCGGTAAGAAAAAATTAAAAGAAGCGTATGAAGTTACTCTTCCTGAGCTCAAAGCTAAAGCCGAAGCAAGCGGAGCTGCCGAAGACGCACAGGTTGCCAACGACTACGCTCAGATGCTCAACCGTTTTGAAAAGAAGCTTTATGACCTCGACCTTACAAGAACAGTGTCCCTGCAGATGGCACCTCAGATCCGCCTTGTGCAGAACAATGACACTCTGATGATTGAAAAGATTCAGACTACTCTCATCAACACAATTCCTCTCTGGAAGAGTCAGATGGTTCTCGCTCTTGGCATTGCCAACAGTGAAGCTGCAGTTGATGCACAGAGAGCAGTTTCCGAAACAACAAACGAACTCTTGAGAGAAAACGCTGAAGCTCTCAAGCAGTCCACTATCAAGGTTGCTCAGGAATCAGAAAGAGGCATCATTGACCTTGAAACTCTTCAGGAAACAAACCAGAAGCTCATTGACACTATTGACGAAGTTCTCAGAATCCAGACTGACGGACGCGAAAAGCGCAGAGCTGCTGAAGTTGAACTCCACAAGATGGAACAGGAAATCAAAGACAAATTACTGGAAGTAAGAAATTAATACGAGGCAGAGCCTATGAAAATTTTTGAAAATAAAGTTATATGCATCATACTGATGGTTGTGCTTATTGCCGGTGGTCTGTTTGTCGGCGGGGCCAAAGGGCTGAATGGACTTTATAAGGACGTGGCAGAAGTTTTCTTTGTCGGAATTGACAATGATGGCATCTGCGTTGCCAACGACATGTCCGAAAGAATCTCTGCAGCAACTAATATGGTTACTGTAGCGCGTAAATACGAATCAACTGTACCGGCATCCTGTCGTCAGGCGATTGATTATGTAAATACAGCTGCTGCATCCGTTGATTCTGCCCTGAACGCAAGAGATATCGCAGAGGCTGTTGCTGCCAACAAAATCCTTGACACTGCCGTTGCTGACCTTTACCGTGAAATGGGTGATTTGAGCCTTTCCGATAAAGACGAAGACTACCGCCAGAACCTTTATGCAGACTTCAATTCGCGCAACGATACCATCAGCCACGACCCTTATAATCAGTACGCGCAGGAATATATGGCTGCACTTGACGGCTTCCCTGCCGGGCTGATTGCAGCAATCATGCCAATCAAAGAAGCTGCTGCGGCATATTAGTCAGGGGGTATGGGGTATGAAAAAATGTAGTAAATTTTTAATTACCATATTGGTACTTACAATGGTACTGGCATCGGTACTGACAGCATACGGAGCAGTTCCGGAACCATCTTCAGCCTTTTATGTTGCTGACTATGCTGACGTAATCGCACCTGATACAGAAGAATACATTGTAAACCAGAACGGTCAACTGGAAAGCCTCTGTGAAGGAGCCCAGATTGTGGTTGTCACAGTAGATTTTCTTGACGGCATGGACATTGAAGACTATTGTTACAAACTTTTCAACGACTGGCAGATTGGTGCCGGCGGCGATAACAACGGAATTCTTCTCCTTCTTACAATCGGTGAAGAAAACTACTGGTGCATGACCGGCAAAGGTCTTGAAAACAAACTGACTGCAGGCGAAATCGATGATATTCTCTGGTACAATCTGGAGGACTACTTCGCAGCCGGTGATTATGACAGCGGTGTGCGCGTCACATTTGACGTTCTGTACAATGAAGTCTGTGGCATCTACGGTGTCAGCGGCAGTCAGAACACAGATGATTATTATGGCGACAGTTATTACGGGGACGATTATTACAGTGAAAGTCTCACCATAATGGACTGGATAATAACAATTATCATGCTGATAATTTTTGTTATGGCTGTTATATTTATCTTCAGGCTGATGCGCCGGATTCTCAGAAGTCTGGCAGCACCACAGCCATACACACCTTATACACCTCCAAGACCGGTGGTCATTACACGCCCTGCCCGGAGAATTTATATACCTACTCCGGTGCATAAACCGTACAGACCGACTCACAGACCAGGCAGCTTCGGCGGCGGATTCGGACATCCAAATACCTTTGGCGGCGGATTCGGAAGCTCACCGTCAAGACCACATATGTCCTCCAAGCCTTTTACGAGCCCCGGCAGAAGCAGTTTCGGAAGCACCAGAAGTTCCAGCAGCTTTGGCGGCAGCAGTTCCAGAAGCAGAGGAATAGGACGCGGAGGCGGCGGCATGAGCCGTGGAGGCGGTGCCGGCAGACGCGGAAGATAATTCTGCAGTCCCAATTTTATACACAAAAACATAAACAGACCGCATCGCAAGATGCGGTCCATTCTTTTAAAAGGATACATTCAAAACAAGTTATTGACTCACGTTGTTGATTTACTTATTATTTTTTCCAGAGTCCGTGAAGGTTGCACCATTCGTATGTTTCAAGAAGCTTGTCTCCTTCTGCAAGTACGAAAACTGCTTCTGGCTTTTCGCCAGCCTTCAGGTACTTTCTCTGCATTCCCTGTTCAGTCTTGATAGCAATCCAGCCGATGTAGTGTTCTTCAAGCATTGGGTGTTCTACTTCACCAACTTTAACTCTTACTACGTTGCCTTCTACTTCAACTGCAGGAACGTGTTTTTCTAAGGAAGCATCTGTTGTTCCAGGTACCATTTCAGTCATCTTCTGACCACAGCACACTACAGGAACTCCTTTATCTACTACCTTTTCTACGATATTTCCACAATGTTCACATACATAATACTTCATAATTTTACCTCCGTTCATAGTCCTTTTTAATTATTTTGTTTCAGTTTATATTACTGAGCATTTGTTGTTTATTATTATGTTTTATATATACCCGTGCAGAAAAGCTTTAAACATATAAATCAAAAAAATTCGGAAATTATTTTGAAAAAATTACCGTTACCGTAGTTCCTTTGCCTTCTTCACTTTCCAGGCTGATTTCACCGTCCAGGTAGCCCACTGCGTGTTTTACGATGGAAAGCCCCAGACCGGTGCCGCCGATCTGCTTGGAATGACTCTTGTCAACGCGATAAAACCTCTCAAAAACTCTCGGCTGGGCGCTTTCCGGTATCCCGATGCCCGTATCTTTTACCGTAAATATGCAGTTTGTGCCGATGTTTCTGACGGATACATCTACTGTGCCGCCCGGCTTGTTGTACTTGATTGCGTTTTCTACAATATTATATACAATTTCGTCGAGAATATATTCTACCGCTGTGATTTCTGAAGGCTCCCCGCTGAAGCTGACAGTCACATCGCTTCCTGCAGCCTTGCCTGAAAGCCTTGCAACGACGTTTTCTGCTACAGCTGAAACATCAACTCTGGTTTTTTCCTGCGGAACGGTGTTTTCATCCAGCTGGGAAAGATTGATTATATCGTTGATGAGCGAAATCAGACGCGAAGATTCCTCTCTTATGGTCTTTGCAAAACCCTGCACATCCTCCGGCTTTACCATTCCGCCGGCAATCATATCCGAAACACCGTAAATAGATGTAAGCGGAGTTTTGAGCTCGTGGGAAACGTTGGAGGTAAACTCTCTGCGCATCCGCTCACCCATTGCCCTCTCTGTCACATCGAGAATGATAAGGACTGCACCTGATACAATGCCTTTTTCGCGAACCGGGTTGGAAATAATCTCGTAAGTAGACCCGCTGCTTTCCATAAGCACCTGGCAGCCCTTTCCTTCCAGGGCATCTGCTACGGCCTTTCTGAAAGGCTCGCTTCTGTTAAGGCCGAGAACAGAGCCGCTGAAATCGGTTTCTCCGGTTCCCCGCAGCATTTCAAGGGCACTTCTGTTATATGTAAGGACTTCCATATCTCTGTCGATTATGAGCAGTCCTTCGCTCATGTTTTCTGTGATAATATTGAATTCTTCTCTGTTCTTGCGCAGGTTTTCCATCTGTCTGCGGATTCTTATATTCTGCTGCTGAATTCTGTGAAGCAGTGGTGCCAGTTCCTCGTAATTTTCACTGATGTCCGGATTGTCCAGGTCAATATCGTTGATTGGCTTTATGATGGCCTTCGCTATCCGGTAGGAAATGACCAGACTTATTATGATAAGTACCACTACTGTCAGTATCACCATTCCGAAAGTATCAAGCAGAAGTGCAAGCTGGGAGTAGTGATTTACAGAGGTTCTTACAATCAGATTGTCTGCGGTTTTTCTGGCATAATAGCGTGTGTCCTCTTCAAGGGTAAAAGAAGTTCTTACTGCATAGCCTTCGCCGTTTATGAGGGCCTCCTGGACTTCCTCTCTTTCAGTATGGTTCTCCATGGCAGTCTCATCGGCCATAGTATCATAAACTACCACACCGTCTGCCGAAATCAAGGTCACGCGGTTTCCGATTTCGCTGCGCTCTGCCAGAGAATCCATATATGATGTCCCTGAGCAGCCAAGAGCTTCTTCAATGAGAATAGCTTCATTCTTTAACTGTTCATCTATTTTTTCGCCCATGTAATCGTACATGATGCCCATGACGAGGCCTACGCAGACCAGCATGATTATCAGGGACACAGTGATTACACCGGTCAGTATTTTTTTCGTCATTTATTTTCCTCCGATACGGTAACCTATACCGCGGACAGTTTCAACCAGGTCGCCTGCTGCGCCCAGTTTGGAACGGAGTGTTCTGATATGTACATCCACAGTACGGTTTTCACCGTCAAACTCGTAGCCCCAGATTTCCTGCAGAATCTGGTCGCGGGTCATTACATTGCCCTGGTTTTTTGCAAGATAACAAAGGAGCTGAAACTCTTTAAGTGTAAGAACAACGTCTGCACCGTCCACTTTTACCACATGCTTCTCAGGGCTAAGGAAAAGGCAGCCCAGGCTGAAGTCTTTACCGTCAGCTACAGGAGCTGTTCTTCTGAGCAGGGCTTTGACACGTGCCACCAGCTCCATTGCTCCGAAAGGCTTGGTCATATAATCGTCTGCCCCTGCATCAAGGCCCATAACCTTGTCATATTCAGTGCTTTTGGCTGTGAGCATGATTACAGGCATGTTCGCTGTCTGCTGATCAGCCCTGAGTTTTTTCAGAACACTGATTCCGTCTTCTTCCGGCAGCATAATATCAAGAACCGCAAGAGACGGTTTCTTCTGTGCAACAGCAGTCCAGAACTGGCTTGGCAGCTCAAAACCCTCAGCTTCAAAACCTGAACTTCTGAGGGCATAAACCACAAAATTTCTTATATTGTTATCATCTTCCAAAAGGTAAATCATTTCTGTCCTCCCGGTGATTAATTTGTTTCCTCAGGGTGTGCACCAGTAATGCTGTAAACCACCCACTCTGCAATATTTGTTGCATGGTCTCCCACACGCTCAATATATTTTGCAATCATCAGCAGATCAAGCAGAATCTTTCCGTCTATGGTGCCTTCACCAATGGCACAGAGCAAGTCTTCTCTCACTTCATCAAAGGCTCTGTCCACAACATCATCATCTTTTATTACCTGAACCGCCATATCAAGATCGCTCTCCACAAAAGAATCAATACTTCTTGTAACCATCTCAGCGGCGTATTCACTCATAGATTTCAGATGCTGGATTCCTGGAATTATGCTGCCTTCAAGGTACTTTGCAATTTCCGCAATATCAGCCGCCTGGTCGCCTATTCTTTCCATATCGGAAATCATCTTGAGCGCTGAGGAAATCACTCTCAGATCCCTTGCCACAGGATGCTGCTGCAAAAGAAGCCTCATGCACATGGACTCTATGTCCTTTTCCATCTGGTCAATCTGCTGTTCTGCCGCTTTTGCTCTGGCAGCCATGTCCATATCATTATCAAAAACTGCTTTGATCGCAAAGTTCACAGCATCTTCGCACAAAGCCCCCATGACTGTAAGTTCATCATTAAGCTTTGCAAGCTGCTGATCAAATCTGTTTCTTACCATTTTTATTTCCTCCTAACCGAATCTTCCTGTGATGTAGTCCTCTGTCCGTTTGTCGCGCGGCATTGAGAACAGTTTTTCAGTGTCATCGTACTCAACGACTTCTCCGAGAAGGAAGAAAGCAGTTTTGTCAGAAATTCTGGTGGCCTGCTGCATGTTATGAGTTACCATGACTATAGTATACTTGTTTTTGAGTTCAACTGCAAGGTCTTCGATTCTGGAAGTTGAAATAGGGTCCAGAGCCGATGTAGGTTCGTCCATGAGAAGAACTTCAGGTTCCACTGCCAGAGCTCTTGCAATACACAGTCTCTGCTGCTGACCACCGGAAAGGCCCAGAGCACTTGTCTTCAGTCTGTCCTTCACCTCATCCCAGATAGCTGCACCCCTGAGGGAATTCTCAACGATTTCATCAAGGGCAACTTTGCTGCGGATGCCGTGGGTACGCGGTCCGTAGGCAATATTATCATAAATGCTCATAGGGAAAGGATTGGGTTTCTGGAAAACCATGCCCACTTTTTTGCGGAGCAGATTCACGTCCATGCTTCCGTAAATGTCCTGACCATCAAGCCTTATATCACCTGTAATTCTGCAGCCCTCCACCAGGTCGTTCATGCGGTTGAGCGATTTGAGCAGTGTGGATTTGCCACAGCCTGAAGGTCCGATAAATGCCGTGATTTCTTTTTCGGGAATTGTAAGATTTATATTTTTAAGTGCCTGAAAATCACCATAAAACAGATTCATATTGTTGATTGTTATTTTGTCCATTTCTTTATCTCCATAATTTTTTTGCCAGCATGCCTGAAAGAGCATTTATAAAAATTACCATTACCAGCAGCACAACTGCTGTTGCGTATGCCTGCTGGGTATAAAGTCCTTCAGTGAGCAAGGTGTAAAGATGCACCGACAGAGCGCTTGCCGATGAAAAAAGGCTGCCCGGTATTGCAGGATTGGTTCCCGCCGTAAAAATCAGAGCTGCAGATTCTCCGACAATTCTGCCGATTGCCAGGATAATTCCCGACAGAACCCCCGGAACTGCTGACGGCAGCACAATTCTGAAAACTGTTCTCAGTTTGCCTGCGCCCAGACCGAAACTGCCCTCTCTGAAGGAGTCCGGCACTGCCATGAGAGCTTCCTCAGTAGTTCTGATAATAAGGGGCAGAATCATAATCGCCAGAGTAATTACACCCGAAAGGAGGGTGTAGCTCCAGCCCAGTGTTATTACGAACACGATGTATCCAAACAGTCCATATACGATAGAAGGAATACCTGAAAGAGTTTCCGCCGTTACTCGGATAAGCTTTACAAGTCTGTTTCCTTTTTTTGAATATTCAACCAGGTAAATGGCCGCAAACACGCCCACGGGCACTGCCAGAAGCAGTGTAAGCACAGTCATAATGACGGTATTGATAATTGCCGGCATCATGGACTGGTTTTCTGCGGTAAACTCCCAGGCAAAAAGTCCCGGAAGAGTCAGGTTAGGAACGCCCTGAACCAGGATATATCCGATCAGGAAAATTACAACCCCTGCCGTCAGTAAAGCGCTGGCCCAGACTGCAAGGCGGAGAAAGAATGACAGTGGATGTTTCTTTAAATAGTCCATTTATTCACCCCTCCTTTTAAGAAGAGAAAAAGATATATTTATAATAAGGATAAACACAAAGAGTACTACCGCCGTTGCAATAAGGGCACCTCTGTGCAGGCCTTCCCCTGCGTAGCCCATTTCAAGGATAATGTTGGCGGTCATAGTTCTCACTCCGGAAGTGATTGACTGAGGTATTACAGCCTGGTTTCCTGCAACCATTGAAACGGCCATAGTTTCGCCGATAGCTCTGCCCACGCCCAGAATCACACCGGCCATAATACCGGACTTTGCGGCCGGAAGAGTTGCTGCAAAAACACTTCGTTCATGGGTTGCACCCAGAGCCAGAGAGCCTTCATAGTAACTTTCCGGTACGGCTCTGATGGCTGATTCGGACACACTTATAATTGTAGGCAGAATCATAATGCCCAGCATTATGGATGCTGTCAGTATGCCTTTGCCGCTTGTTCCTGTCAGATCCTGTATTACAGGCACAATGACCATAAGGGCGAAGAAACCATATACAATAGAAGGAATACCTGCCAGCAAATCGATTGCCGGCTTCATTACTCTGTAAAGGCGCTGCGGGCAGAACTTTGCCATAAATACAGCACATAGAAGACCTATGGGTACCCCGAAAATAATTGAACCTGCTGTAACATATATGCTCCCTATAATCATAGGTAAAATACCGAAATGACCTTCAAGAGGTTTCCAGAGCGTTCCTGTAATAAAGTCAGAAATGCCTATTTCGACCATTGCCGGCAGGCCCTGGTCGAAAAGGAAGCAGCATATCAGCACTACTGCCAATATGGATACTGTCGCGGAAAGCATGAAGATTATTTGCATAGTTTTTTCAGATAATTTGCTTGCCATAATTTTTTACCACTTAGTTTACCACTGAGTTACTTCGCCTGTGAAAATCTGTCTGATCTGTTCAGATGTCAGATCATCTGCAGAGTTTTCATTGTTTACGATTACTGCAATACCGTCTAAAGCGATGTTAGTTCCTTCAATTCCTTCTGCTTCTTCTTCAGCTTTAAGTGCTCTTGAGGACATGCCCAGATCACATGCTCCTTCTTTAGTGCTTGTGATGCCTGCGCCGGAACCGGTCTGCTGGATTTCGACTGTTACGTCAGTGTAGA
>JAFQHT010000120.1 GCA_017397825.1 Bacillota bacterium
ACATCGCCGATTTCAGCAATCAGATTCTCATCTAAATACGTGAACATTGTCCCTTCTTTAAGCAGTCTCAGAACAGTTCTCTGAGCTTTCAGAAGCCTTTCATGTGTTGGTCTTGAGTTGCCGTATTCATCGTATGTTACCTGGCTCAGAAACTTGTTGTACCGCCTCATCCAGTCAATAAACAGTCCTGTCCAGCGGTCAGCTTCTTTCTTGTTTTTAATGTGAAGTAATTCCTTTGAAAGCATGTAAAGTTCAATGCCTGCAGCCGTTTTGGGCTTGGTTGTCGTATACCTTTTCACCTGAGAAAATACATGAAATACGCATCTCTGGTGCTTTGCATCAGGCCATGATTTTCTGAGCGCCTTTGCAAATCCTGTACCTCCGTCGGAGACCACAACAGAAGGCTGTGCTATGCGTGAAAACAATGCACGCCATGCCCCTGCATGTTCATATCTGCACAAGTACCATCCAAGTACATGCTCATCGTCACAGCAAATTAAAATGCAGGCTTTTCTTCCCAGATATATGCCGTCCACATAGACCACATCACGTGCAGATTCAATCAATGGAGGAAGGGGCCATATATCCCAGAAGCGGGACGTTTTTCTTCTGAAAGTTCTTCCTCTGCCAGGCATACTGTATTGTGTTTCTTTGCTGAAAAGCCATTCAAGAAACCTTTCAAGCTGCTTTGCTGAGTTATCTATTTTAGGTGTCACAGTGCTCTTACAATTCTTGCACAGCCATCTTTGTGACCCGGATTTATTTTTTCCATTCTTAACGCAAACACCTTTGCAAGCAGGACAAATTACGTGTTTCATATACCCTCCTAGAAAAAACTGATTTCTAAAGAAGATATAACACCGATACAGGTTGAAATTTCAATGGTTTCAGGCATTTTTATCAACGCTTTTTGTCCACCCTGTATCTTGTTTCAAAAAAGATATAACGGCTGTAACCGTTCAAATTTCAACGATTACAGCCGTTTTTATCAACGCTTTTTGTCCTATAAGCCCTTTTTTATTCAATCATAACTTTCTGACCTGTTTCACTGTAGAAAAATTCTTTTCCCTCGCCCTCTTCAGCATCTTCAAACAAGCGTGCTTTAAGAAGTTTATACCCTGAGCGGTCGTCGGTAAGTACGAAAACTCCGAAGCCCTCGTCCTGACCAAAATTGACAATCATATATTCCACACCCTTATATCTCTGCCAGTCAGCGCTGAAAGACTGTATGTCCTTGCCGATTGTTTCCCGCAGTGATCTGTCCAAAAAGCCGCTGTCAAACACCTGTCCGCTGTAGTTGCTTTCCAGCAGGTAAAGTCTGCGGAGCCTTGTATCATCGGATCCGGCCTGTCCGCGCTCGTTCACATCTTCCCATCCATATCCCAGATAGGTCTTACCGTTCTTTGTCTGAAAAACGATATAGAAGTTCTGGTTTGCCGTCCTGAGAATTTTTGCATCAGTGATTTTCGCCACGCGGAACTCTTTTCTTATACTTTCCACAGGCATATACGTTTCAAGTTCCTCGTTAGTCAGAGGATAAAAATCCAGGCTGCCAAGGCGGATCCAGTCCGCCGGTTCTTTATCAAGTACATAAAGATTGTAGTCTGCAGTAACAGAGTACTTGGCAGGTGGTGGAGTACTGATTTCACCCCCCACAGTAACAGCATACAGCACTTCTTTTATGGAATAATCTGCGCCCATCAGCTCTGTGCTCACTCTTTTCTGAGTTCCTCCAACCAAGGCAGTGACTGCCATAATAAGAACCGCCGCTGTGACTGTAATCCAGAGTGCAGGTTTTTTCCAGGCTGCAAGGTTTTTTATACGTGCTTCTGTGCTGCCTTCACCGAAAGCAAGGGGTATGCCTGCGATTATTCTCTTACCTGTCGAAAAACCAAGAAGTGACCTGGAATAATCTGCACGGATTTCATGTCCCAGTTTTTTAACTACAGCCTCGTCGCAGCTCATTTCCATATCCGCTGATGCCAGCAAAAATGCCAGCCACACAAGAGGATTGAACCAGTGCAGGCAAAGCGCCGCAAAACCAAGTGCCTTCAGCTGGTGATCACGCCGCATTATATGGTGCCGCTCATGTTCAACAATATATTCGGTCTCCCAGTCCGAAACTGATGAAGGTATATATATTTTAGGAAAAATCAGCCCCATTACAAACGGTGACTCTATATGGTCTGCCAGAAAAATGTTATCTTCCATGTGCAAAGCACCCCTCAGGCGCTTCCTGAGTTTAAAATATGAAACAGCACTCCAGATAAGCATTACCGTTATTCCTGCTGCCCATACAGCGGTTCCGGCTGGTACCCATACTTCCCATGGTCTGACATAGAGTGAAAAGCTTTCACCAGCCTCCCCAGTCGGAACTATATAGTTGATAATCCGGATAAAACTGTTCTGGTTGGATAAATTATTCACCGCCATATCCATGCTTTCATTAAAAGAGGCTGCCGTTTCATCCAGAGTATAGTACTCAGCAAGAGGCTCTGCTGCCGGTACAATACTCACTGGAGATTCAATGAACCCCGGGACAATCAGTCTGAATAATACAACACCCCAAAGCACATAGGAAAAAATTTTAGGCGCTTTTTTCAGTATCAGTCTCGCCACGATTACCGCAGCAATTGCAACAGATGCACTGAAGGACATTGTAATAACTGTTAAAAACATTCTTTCCAGCATAATCTCACCCCCTCATGTTTTCGATTATGTTCATAAGACTGTCAAATTCCTCTTCTGAAAGTTTCTTTCGTGTGCTGAATGCAGTGAGAAAAGCCGGCAATGACCCGTCAAAAGTTTCTTCGACAAATTTCTCACTCTGCAGTGCATAAAACTCCTCTTTTGAAATAATGGAGCTCACAATGCCGGACTGATTCTGAAATATACCTCTCTCGCAAAGTCGCTTCAATATGGTGTATGTTGTGGATTTTTTCCACTCAAGTTCTTTTTCTGCCAGTTTGGCCAGCTGACTTGAGGACAGAGGTTCATTCCGCCATATAATATCCGCAAATCTGGATTCAATTACCCCGAGTTTTATATCAGTCATAATAACCCCTCCTTTAGTCTACTATCAGTAGACCTATTTTTATTTTATTCTACAACAAGTAGACCAGTATGTCAACAAAAAACATGGCGTGAAGGCCATGTTTTTTGAAATCTAAAATCTGCTTCTGTTGAATATATGCAGTCCCAGTTCCTCCGAAAGGTGCTGCAGCAGCGGTCTTCCCGCAATACAGTTACCCTTTTCATCAAGGGACGGACCATATACACCGATTCCCATACGGTCATCCACCACAGAAAGCAGGCCGCCTCCCACACCGCTCTTGGTAGGAATGCCTACACGTACTGCAAACTCCCCGGAGCCATCGTACATACCACATGT
>JAFQHT010000121.1 GCA_017397825.1 Bacillota bacterium
AACCAGACCATCTTTAAGGATAAAAGTCGCCACATTTGTATCGTGGGCAAAGCCTGCACCTGCAACTTTAAGGTTATTGGCAACAATCATGTCAGCATTCTTTCCTGTCAGCTTCTTGGTTGCATTTTCAATAAGATTCTGGGTTTCCATTGCGAAACCGCAGAGCACCTGCTTTTCAGGTTTCTGCTGGCCGAGGGTCTTCAGGATATCCTTTGTGCGGACCAGTTCCACAGAAAGGTCGTCATCCTTCTTTTTCATCTTTTCGTCAGCAGTCACAGCCGGTGTGTAGTCTGCCACCGCCGCGGCCATTACGATATAATCACAGTCTCCGCTGCGGCTTGTCACAGCCTCAAACATATCTGCTGCGCTCTTTACATCAACTGTTTCGATGGCATAAGGACATGGCAGAGCTGTCTTGCCGCTGACAAGGATAACTTCTGCGCCCAGGTTTCTTGCTGCCTGTGCAACTTCGTAGCCCATTTTGCCGCTGGAATGGTTGGTGATGTAGCGGACAGGGTCCATTGCTTCCTGAGTAGGACCTGCAGTTACCAGGACTTTTTTGCCCGCCAGAGGCTTGTCTGCGCAAAGAGCCATTTCGATTGCTTCTTCAATCACTTCAATATCAGCCATCTTGCCTTTACCTGTGTCGCCACAGGCCAGAAGCCCGCTGGCAGCATCCACAAGATGCATTCCCAGACTGCGGAGCTTGTCCATGTTTTCCTGGGTCACAGGATTTTCATACATATTGGTGTTCATGGCCGGTGCGATTACCTTCGGTGCCCTGCAGGCAAGGAAAGTTGTGGTCAGCATATCGTCGCAGATTCCGTGGGCGAACTTGGCAATTACATTGGCTGTCGCCGGTGCTACAACGAAAACATCTGCCCACTTGGCCACGCTTATGTGTTCTACTTCATAACTGAAGTTCCGGTCAAATGTGTCAATAAGGCACTTTCTGCCGGTAAGAGTTTCAAAAGTCAGGGGGTGCACAAAATTCATGGCATTCTGAGTCATGATCACCTGCACTTCATATTTTTTTGATAAGTCGCTGACAAGCTGACATGCTTTAAAAGCTGCAATTCCGCCTGTCACGCCTACAACTATGTGTTTCATGCTTTGTCGTTTCCTTTCGTGCGATCTTTCTGAAATATATTTTAATAAATTCACCGCAAAAATCAATACATCTTACAAAAATTTCCGATTATGTTTGAATATTTCACTGCGTAATGGTATAATTAATTGTTAAAATTTCATACATGGAGGAAAACATGAACAGAAAACAAAAGTATGGTCAGATCCGCAAGGAAGCCATCGCCTGTTTCTGGGCACTTTTGGCTGTCATTGTGTTCTGGACCATCTCAGGGATCGGCGTAAGCCGGCTGAATATCACCATCTTCCACACACCGCTGTGGGCCATTACGGGATGTATCGGTACCTGGATTTTCTCCGTGGTTTTGGTGATATGGTTAGTCAAGCATGTCTTCATGGACTTCAGTCTTGATGATGACGTGGAATCACCGGAAATGGAGGCTGCAGATGAAAAGTAATATTCTCTCTCTGCTGCCCGTATTCATTTTTATGATTTCAATGCTTGCAGTAAGCGTAATTCTCAGGCGTTCTGCTTCCGGGAAAGAATCTCAGGGCTTCATTAAAGAATACTTTATTGGTTCCAGAAGTCTGGGAGGTTTCGTACTGGCAATGACCACCGTTGCCACCTACAGTTCAGTAAGCTCTTTCGTAGGAGGACCTGGACAGGCCTGGAGCATCGGCTTCGGCTGGATTTACATGTCAGTGGTACAAGTTACGGCCCTTTTCCTGGTGCTGGGAGTTCTCGGCAAAAAAATGGCCATTGTCGGACGTAAAATTGACGCGGTTACAGTCATCGACGTAATACGGCATCGTTATCAGTCCGATGCTATCGCAGTAATTTCTGCGGTTATTATAGTATTATTCTTTTCCGCAACCATGGTTGCTCAGTTCGTAGGCGGTGCCAAGCTTTTTGAAGCAGTGACCGGTTATTCCTACATGACAGGACTTCTGGTTTTCGGCCTGGTAGTGGTCATCTACACTACTGTGGGCGGTTTCCGCGGAGTGGCGATTACAGACGCACTTTGTGCGGTAGCAATGCTCATCGGTATGTTCCTGCTCATGGCAGGCGTTCTGAAACAAGGCGGCGGATATGAACAAATTATGACAAATATTGCGGCAAACAAGCCTGAAATGCTGGAGCCTTTCTCCGGAGGCAACATGCCGCTTTCCCTTTATATTTCACAATGGATGCTGGTTGGTATCTTCACCATCGGTCTTCCTCAGTCGGTGGTACGAAGCCTCAGCTACAAAGATACCAAATCCCTTCATCATGCCATCATTTTGGGCACAATAATTGTCGGTGCCATGAACATCGGCATGAACTTTATCGGGGTTCTTTCGCAGGGTATACTTCCTGAAGGACTGGATGCTTATGGAAACAGTGTGGACAATATTATACCGCTGGCAATAGCCCGCTCCATGTCTCCGCTTCTTGCCGGAATTACAATCATCGGGCCAATTGCAGCGTCAATTTCCACAATTTCTTCGCTGCTGCTTTCTGCAACTTCTTCTGTAATCAAGGATATTTATCTCCATGAAAAAGCAAAACGCGGCGCAGCAGTTCCTGAATCAAAAGCAAAAAACTTCAGTCAGATATGCAATCTGGTGCTGGGACTAACAATCTTTGCCATTTCCATCAATCCGCCGTCCGTTATCTGGAAGCTTAACATGTTTGCTTTCGGCGGCCTGGAAAGCGCCTTTGTGTGGGTGTTCTTAATGGGGCTTTTCTGGAAAAAAGCCAATAAAACCGGTGCTGCAGCATCCATGATATGCGGCACGCTGGTATACTGCGTGACTATGGCGCTTGGCTTTAAAATTGCAGGAATTCACCAGATTCTCATAGGTATTCTTGTCTCTCTGGCAGCCATGATTATCGGCTCACACCTTGGCAAAAAGACCGACGACCAGATTCTGGACATATATTTTTAGTTTTGCAGATAATTTATATCATTACATAAAAAAGGGCTGTCTCTGCTGACAGTCCTTTTTTATCATTTTAAATGTAACTATAATCTTGCAAATTCAGTATATATTGCCTGGATT